>JABURU010000138.1 GCA_014762485.1 Gammaproteobacteria bacterium
GAAAAAAGAAATAAAATGAAAACATATCTCAATCTCATCTGTATAATTTTTAATCAACTCATCCAGCCGAATCTGGGCCAGATACGCCCACACACACAACACATCGGTAAAATAGTGGATACGAACCTGCGATTCACTCATTAACAACGACTCCTAACTGCTTATTGAACACCCGACCTATCAGGTAATAAATGCCACCAGGAACTAGTCAGGTATTAGAGGTTGGTTATACTACGTATATTTTATCACCACGTGACACATTAACGTCTTTATCGATTAATAATTCCATCATACAAAAACATAAAATCACCGACATACAATTTTTTTATGCTTTCTTCATATTACGCAACAATATATTTACTTTTATCATAGACCTCATTGCTATTTTTCTCTTTAATTAACATATATTTTTTATGCTTAATACTGTGTGGGCTCATGTTATCTGAAAAGTCATTCGACTATGTCATCGTCGGGGCCGGTTCCGCTGGCTGTTTGTTGGCCAACCGTTTATCGGCGGATCCCAATACCAATGTCCTGTTGCTGGAAGCCGGCGGCAAAGACAACTATTTCTGGATCCACATTCCCGTTGGTTACCTCTATACCATCAACAACCCACGTACAGACTGGTGTTACAAAACCGAGCCTGACGCAGGTCTTAATGGCCGCTCGCTGCACTATGCCCGTGGCAAGGTATTAGGCGGCTGTTCATCCATTAACGCGATGATCTACATGCGTGGCCAGCCTCGTGATTACAACGAGTGGGCCAGCCTGGGTAATAAGGGCTGGGAATGGGACAATGTGCTGCCCTATTTCAAAAAATCTGAGAATTATATTCATGGTGCCGATGATTTACACGGCGACCAGGGTGAGTTGAGTGTCGAAGAGCGCCGCGTACACTGGGAAATCCTTGATGCCTGGCGCGATGCGGCGATAGAGAATGACCTGCCACTGGTCGATGATTTTAACCGTGGTGATAACGGTGGCACCGCCTATTTCCAGGTCAACCAGAAAAAAGGCCGCCGCCAGAATACCCACCAGGCCTTCATCAAACCGATACGTCACCGTAAAAACCTGACGGTGGTGACCCATGCCCATGTAGAAAAGCTGCTGCTGGAGCAACAGGATGGCGAACAACGCGCCACAGGCGTTCATGTGCGTATCAATGGCTCAGAACTACAGACCATTAAGGCAAACAAAGAGGTTATCCTCTCCGCCGGTGCCATCGGCTCACCGCAACTCCTGCAATTATCAGGTGTTGGCCCTGCCGCTCTACTACAAAAGCACGGCATCGAGGTAAAACACGAACTACCCGGTGTGGGAGAGAACCTGCAGGATCACCTGCAGATCCGTAACGTCTTCAAGGTGCAAAACGTTACTACCCTGAACCAGATGGCCAATAGCCTGTGGGGTAAAATCAAAATGGGATTGCAATACCTGCTGTTCCGTACCGGTCCCCTGACCATGGCCCCCAGCCAGCTGGGCGCTTTCGCCAAGAGTGATCCCTCGTATGAGACGCCAAACATAGAGTGGCATGTACAGCCGCTGAGCCTGGACAAGTTTGGCGATGATCTGCACTCATTCCCGGCCATCACCCCATCTGTATGTAACCTGCGCCCGACCAGTCGCGGGCATGTACATATCAAGAGTGCAAGCAGCTATGACCACCCCGAAATCAAGCTGAACTACCTGTCAACCAAGGAAGATCAGCAGGTGGCGATCGACTCCATCAAGTTTACCCGTAAGATCATGGCCTCCGATGCGCTGAAGCAATATCAGCCTGTAGAGTGGAAACCCGGTGTAGAGGCTCAGACCGATGCCGAGCTGCTTAAGGCGGCTGGCGAGATGGGCACCACCATTTTCCACCCGGTAGGAACCTGTAAGATGGGGCACGACGATATGGCTGTTGTGGACGATCAGCTACGCGTCCATGGCATCAAAGGCCTGCGCGTGATCGATGCCTCGATCATGCCGACCCTGACCTCCGGCAACACCAATGCCCCATCCATTATGATTGCGGAAAAGGGTGCCGATATGATCCTTAACCCTCGTTAGAAATAGCGATTCACCCGCCGACAGTAGTCCAGATAGACTTCACCAAACCGCTCCGTGAGGAAACGCTCTTCCTCACGGATGCGGAAATGGTTGTTCACTAATACCAGGACCAGGCACAGTAAAAATATCCAGCTGGGTATGATCAGCAGCAAACCGGTAAAAGCCACCGAAGAGCCCATATATAAAGGGTTACGACTAATGGCATACAGGCCTTTCGTCACCAGCTCTGTTTTGCCGCTGGCCAGTAATACCCGATATGACAAGCCCAGTTGAAACTGACTCACCACCATAACGATCAATCCCAACACCACCAGCACGCAACCAAAAATGACAATACTATCCACCTGCAAGGCCGTGATCGGTAGATAACTGTTTTGTATATGTGGCTGAAAGATAAATATACCGGCATAGGCCAACATCCAAACCAGGGAAATAGAGGCCACAATCGGTAACCAGCGTAGATGGGAAGGAATCGAGTTAAAGTCGATCGTCCCCGTAAGGGACTCCCCGGTGCGATTCTTGATATAAAGCTGAAAACCAAATAACGATAAAAAAAAGACCGCGAAAAAGATCACCACGATATAGATCTTAATCCCCAAGAGCATCTCATTCATTTCATCCACTCCCGTACCTTCATCTATGTCTTACCGCTTAGTGGGCCGGTAACACCTCAAGGGTTTTGTCCATTAAGCCATTGTCCAGAAAGCGATGTATCTTGTAGGCATAGATCTCGCTCCCGGTATGCGCCAGTAAATAATTACCCGAGCCATCCTTACGACTCATGACTCGTATCGCCTTAAGCGGAGAAAATTCAAAATTATCACAGTTATCTTTTACCGGTGGTTGCGACAAATGAGTCATATCAATATAGACGCCTCTGCCAGAGCGACTATCCATATGGTAGAAGTTTTTGTACTCCACCACGGCCCCCATATTCTTCAACATCGCCATTACCAGCGAGGGATTTTTTTCCTGCTTACTATCCGTGCCACTAATCTGCACATCTACCCCGGCCCCCAGTGTATGGCTATCCAGATGCTCACCACTCAGCGCAACCAATGGTCCCGGCGCTAGCCCTTCGATGACACGAGTCACCTTTAACTGCCGATCGACTCGGAAGATCACTATCGTGGGAGACTGGCGATAGTGAGGTTTCATCAGCAGGATCACTTCATCTAGCCCATCTGCATCCAGATCACCGTATTCAACCTGCTGCACCTTCATGCGATAGGGCTTATCATCGAACAGTTCAGGATAATCATCACCACTGAGCAAATAATCCTGTACCGCCTGTAAACGGGGATCGACGTTACCCGCGTAGGCCATCCACGATATACTGAAGCTACAGAGAAAAAGCCACCACCTCATATCATTTAGCCTTCGGCATTGGCACGGTTTAGCTTCAACCGCTCGATGCCTTCACGGATCAGGTTAAGGGTATGTTCTACATCGGTATAGTGGTGCTGTATAAACAGGTATCCATAACTATCACTCAAGACCAGGCTGGGAAAACCCTGCGCGCCCAGGGCTTCGCCTTTCATGATTTCATTTTGCAGAAGCTGTGCGATCTCGGCGGAGTGAAGCCGATTAATAAAGCTTCGACGCTCAATACCAATATCTTCCGCCAGGTCATAAAGATTGCTATACACCGACGGGTTACCTGCCTGCTGATAATAGAATTGCTGTATGCGTTCTATCATCTGCAACTCTTTATCAAATTCGCGCGCAACCAGCACCGCCTTACAGGCCGGATAGGTAGAACGGTTTGGGGTATTGTTGCGCCAGAAATCAAAATTAAATTGCGCACCGGTTTTTTCCGAAACATTGTGCCATGTCTGTTCCAGTGAATGGCGCATCGCCTCCGGCATCGGATCATGGTTCTCAGGAGCCAGTCCACCAGCCACGTACACCACGTCTACCTCGTCGGCAACCTGTTCTTGTACCTGGTCCCAGGCAGCCTTGAAACCCCAGCACCAACTACACATAGGATCATGAATATAAAATAAACGTGGCTTCACACTGATAATTCCTGTTTTATTTGCTGCAAACAATGTGAACACAAACAATCGTCAAATTGTCGGCTGATCACATCTACCTCATGCTCGCTTAATGACACACGGCGACACTGACAAAGATGAATATTACCCACCTTGCATTCAAACTCGGCTAGACACCGAGGACATTGTTTGGCTTCGTGTTTCATATTAATAAGCGATGGCGTAATAAATCACATAGAGCCAGGATAACAGGCCATGAAAAATGGCCCATAATATCGACTGATTGGTCGACCACGATATAGTGATCGCCAATGCGCTGCCAAACGAGATACCTCCCCAGTATCCCCACTTGGACAGTACAAAATGTGTATTACTCATTTTTCTTCTGCCCGGTTGTCCCTGTGTATTACGTTGGCATTTTTGGCACGGTGGAAGTCATCGACTCTCGCTGGGAAAAGTCAGCGTACCAGGCCGCCAGGTTGGGGTGCTCTGCACGCCAGTCGTCATCACCAAAGCGAAAATCCAGATAGCCCAGAGACACACCGGCACAAACATGAATCATCCTTATTTCACCCTGCCCGTCTCTTGCC
>JABURU010000002.1 GCA_014762485.1 Gammaproteobacteria bacterium
GGCCAGTACTAGCCTATTGTTAGAGGTTGGTATGAAAGATGTTGAAGAACGTCTAGTCGCCAATAGTCAGTATCTAATAGAAGCAATCAAATCAATTGATGAGCTGGATCTCATTACACAAGATGATGAAGAACGCTTGGCGGGAATTGTAACTTTCAATCATCGCCATAAAGAGTCGCAAGAACTATATAAAAGCCTGATGGCAAACGGTGTGATGTGTGCCTGCCGCGGTGGCGGTATACGATTCTCCCCTCATTTTTATACATCAAATGAGATTATGGATCGTGCTTTGGAATATGTGATTAATTAAACAAGCCGCTATACCTTGCGGCTTAACAATATTCACTGACAAGGTGTATCCTTAAAACCGGTTAAACCACTAACCGGTTTAAAACCCAGTTCTACCGCCTTTTTCAGATCAGTTTCTGATATCTGGTATATATTGATACTTCCAGTTGCAGCGCCACACATCATAATCCGCATCATGCCATCAGTGGATTTTTGTGAGCAATGTACATTGATGCCGACACGGGTTAGCTCTTGAGCCATGAGCTCTAACGGGATACTGGTATTAGGCTCGCATTGACGAGAGCCATCATACTTATAGATCTTTACATACTCAGTAGGACTACAGGCCGATAATAGAAAGAGCAATATACAGTAAGCAAATCTCATGACTATTTTCACTTAATCCAGTTGAATTGCGTCGACTAAATCCGTAAGCGACGTTATGGTTCTGGTCGGCTGAATTTCCCACGGGTCGAATACGGCTTCACTTGTACGCTGAACCCACGCTGCGCGCATACCAGAGGAAATGGCGCCAATTACATCAAACGGGTTACTGGATACCAGCCAGGCTGCATTTCCTGTCGCACCGGCACGTCGTAAGAAATGACTATACAGACCTGGATTAGGTTTAAATGTCTTCACCTCATCGGCACTGACGACATCGATAAAATAATCACGTATACCCGCATGATTAAGCAGATTTTCCACGGAATCCGCCGCCCCGTTGGAAAAGGCAAACATCCGGTAGCCGGCATCACGGGCTTTATCCAGACCTTGTTTTACATCATCGAAGGCCGGCAGTACTCGGTAGGCACTCATTAACGCCTGCTTGTCTTCATCAGATA
>JABURU010000237.1 GCA_014762485.1 Gammaproteobacteria bacterium
TAATCTTCAGGCGAGTGATTACAGGAAAGGCTCTTTATATTTGGTGGTAGTGGATAGCTTAAAATCATGGTTGATGTATGTTGCTGGGCATAATAAACATCATCTTCCTCCAGTGCCTGTTGCTGGCCTTTAATTTTAATCCTGACCATTAGCGGTAATACGGGTTCGACCTCGATATCTGTCACTGAATGAGCCGTGTCGGTAACGGTTAATGTATCCGCTACTGGTTACCTGTATTTTCTACGGTTAACCGGCAATGGATCATTTCACGCAAAATGTACTATTTTTCAATGATCTTTCCACGTTGGAAATAGATGTTGTCATCAGGACTGGATAGCTGATGGACTTAATAGTGAAGTATAGCCTTTATGACTTGTTGATGAGTGGCAACTCGAAATTAAACTGGCTACCCTCGCTTGCGGGCCTGGAATAAAATATTTTTCCACCATGATGTTCGATAATACCCTTGGCGATACTGAGCCCCAGTCCTGTCCCGGAGAAGTTGCGTGTATTAGATGCTTCTCCCTGGGTGAATTTTTCGAACAAGTGGGGAATGAATTCATCAGGTACCCCTTCTCCTTCATCCTTAATCGAAACGGTAACTTGACTATTATTGCTATCGGCCGAGATCGTAATCGTACCATCAGGTGGAGAAAATTTGATGGCATTGGATAAAAGGTTATCCAGAACCTGCTGGATACGACTGGGATCGATGTAGGTCATCAGTGGGTGTGGTAATTCGGGAGGCACTACCGCGATCCCGGATTGTTGTATATGGTGCCGATTTTGTTCCAGTGAGAGTTGTATCACCGAGCGTAGATCAAACACTTCCTGACGGTAGCTGAGAGTCCCTGACTCGATACTTTGAATATCAAGTATATCACTAATGAGCAGGCTTAGACGCTCGGCATTTTGATCAGCCATGGACAGGAATTGTCTGGTTTTATCCGAGAGTTCACCGGTTGCCCCGCCCAGTACAAGTCCGAGTGAACCTTTCATGGAAGTAAGCGGTGTTCTTAACTCATGACTGACGATGGAAATGAATTCATTTTTCATGGTCTCTGTACGCTGGCGCTCGGTAATATCCTGTGCCAACGAGGCTATGCCGATAACATTACCATCGTCACCGATTAAGGGCGTGTTAAACCATTCGCATAAAATGATTTCACCACTCTTCGTCACATTCTCATTAATACTATGGGTACCGCCATGCAGGTTATGTAGAGAGGTGACGACATTGGCAACGGCCGCCCGGGCACTTTCTGGTACCACCAGCTCAATAATGCTTTTTCCAATGGTCTCCGATGGATTAAAGCCAAAGATCTTACTAGCCGCGTTGTTCCACTGCGTAATATTCATATCAGTATCCATTTCGATTACGGCTAATGGCGTTTGCTGGACATGCAATGACAGGCGTGCCTGGGAATCTTTTAGCTTTATGGCATTGTTCTGATCTTGAACGCGCAGGCTAATAGTTTCAAAGATTGTTTTATAACTACGATAGGCCCCACTGAGTAAAAGTAACATTGCCAATGTCACCATGGTGGCGCTTAACGGCATTGGCAAAGCGATAGATTAGGGGCAATAGGGTAATTGCGATATATGGCAGAATAATATAGAGCAATATGGAAATATTAGTAATGGCAATGGCACAGGTGGTAACTAAAACAAATGCCAACATTAATTGATATATCGGCTCACCAACCGGGAACAAGAGCAGGGACGCGCTACCCCAAAAGCAGGATGCAATAAATGCAATAATGGAAAATTCCCGTATCCAGGATTTATGGTTAAAACCTTTTTGCTGACGTCGTAGCAGGGTATGCAAAAGCCTGGCTGTATTCATCGACACGAAGGCTAGTACCCATGCGATGAGAGTGTAATCATGGCTAACGGGTTGCAGTACCAGGAATACAAAACCAATACCTAGATAGGTGCCCCATACTGACAGAGGGGCCGCCTTAAATAACAGGCGAGCCTGTTCGGCGAGGATCTTACTTTGGACGTCCATAGTGTTATTTGTACTAATGCCTGATACTGATGGTGACATCATGTCTACTCTATCGTTATATATTTACTTTTGTTAAGCGTAATCATAATCCCACTATATATGTAGGGACAGACCTATTCGCTAATGCTTTACAGTTTTGTAACAAATATCTTTCGAGACTGAGCACTAAGCATGAAAAGAGCCATGCTTTTTATTGTTATTTTATTGGCGTGAGATAGTAATTCTCTATAGAGGTATATCAAAGACTAATAATGCAGAAAATAAAATTAGCGATCTGAAAGCGGTGCATTATTTTAAATAATTTATTTTTCGATTAGATAAATTGGTAAATATATTTGAACATGATATTCGGATAATTTGATGGTTCTTTTGTATCAATAACTTACATAGGTTGATTAGTAAATAATAAGAATCTTATATATGCAGTTTGCATATTTCTGCTGCCAGATAATTCCCACATAATAATTCTAGTTTTGTAGGAAATACCCTACAGGCTTGTAAGGCATATCTTATGTGCTAATAACAATATCCAACGTATAGAGGGAAGAGGAATGAAGAGAAGAAGCTTTTTAAAGCTCGGCGGCGCGTCCGTTGCAAGCATGCTTGCAGCAGGAAGTGGCCTGCTTACATGGAGTTCTCGAGCATTCGCCGCGACCATTGAGAAAACCTTTTACATTACCGATGGCGAGATCACTCAGCCTGATGATGTGAATGTCTATTTCCGTGGTTTTAGTAACAGTGCCAATGAACTGAACGTGCCTGGTGATTCGATGATTGTCCAGGAGGGCGATACCGTTCGCATCACCGTTCATAATACATTAAACACCACGCACAACTTTGTGATTGATGGTGTGGTGGATAGTGGACCTATCGGTGCCGGTCAAAGCACCACGGTAGAGTTTGTTGCCGGAAATGCCGGCACCTATATGTACCACGATAATCAGAACGGTCAATACAACCGTCTGTTGGGTATGCATGGTGGCCTGGCCGTAATGCCTGCTGGTAGCAGCAATGAGCTGTATGCCGGTAGCCGTACCTTTGTGAAACAGCACTTCTGGTTATTCCACGATATTGATCCGGTTTGGCATAACGAACTGCGTAATGGTCGTACTCCGACTACTAACTATAGCCCTCGTTATTTCACCCTGAACGGATTGAGCAGTCGTCCTCCAGGTGCGCCGGACTATAACGATGCCAGCATTAATGCCAACTATGATCCACGTTCCAAGCTCAAGGGCAGCATTGGCGATCGTACCCTGCTGCGCATGTTGAATGCGGGTCTGTGTGATCAGTCCGTACACACCCATGCCAATCATATGGAGTGGCTAGCCGAAAACGGTACCGCTCGTGCCGAGGTATGGGAAAAAGATTGTCTCTATCTGGAAGGTCGTATGGGTGGTCTTGACGCCATTTTCCCATTCCACGTGGCGACCGATGCCTATCCTCCTGCAACCGGCCAAACCGGACACTTCCCTATGCACCTGCATACGGAGATGTCTCAAACCGCCGGCGGTGGTCTGTACCAATTCGGTGCCATGACCGTAATCGAATTCGTATAAGGGGGAAGCACAGATGTTTAACGTATTAGAAAGAGCACAAAACACGCCTATGGGTATGGGTGGCGGCGGCGGTGGCGGCGGTGGCGCCTGCTACGTTTATGATGAGAATCTACAGGCCAATGCTAATCTGGTCACGCCAGATGTCACCTACAGTCGTGGCATTGATATGAACATCCCTATGACGATGGACGATGGTAATACTATCACCATGTGGGGCTTCACCGATGGCGGTGGTGGTATGGGCGGCGGTGGTACCTTCCCCTCTCCGGCGATGCGCGTCACCCAGGGACAGATCGTTCACACGGAACTGGATGTCAACATGATGTGGGCCCACACCATCCACCATCATGGTATCGAGCCGAGCTGGGACAGCGATGGCGTCGGCCACATGTCCTGGGATGTTCAGGGCGGCAACTACACCTACCAGTGGAGCCCTGCCTATGCCGGTACCTATTTCTATCACTGTCATACCAACACGGTATTGCACGCCGAGATGGGTATGTATGGTGGTCTGATCGTGGATCCACCCGAAGGCCCGGGTACTCTATACTCTGGCGGCCCTACCTATGATGCCGAAGTCATCTGGGCGGTGGATGAGATCGACTCGGCCTGGCATAACCTGGACTGGGATGCCGGTACCTGTGGTGCTGATGCTGGTTTGAACGAGCTGAATCCAGACTACTTCATCATCACCGGTGTCGATGGTGCCCAGTCGGCGATGACGGCTCCTGGTATTGCTGCAACGGTAAACGTTGGTGACAAACTGCTGGCGCGTTATATCTGTGCCGGTTACCATCCTCAGCAACTCGACTTTGGTGGTCTGACTGGCACCATTCACCAGTCTGATGCACGTCCGCTGCCCACTCCTCAGCAGGTAACGGGTTTGCGTGCCATCTCTGGTGAGCGTTACGACATTATCTTTGAACCTACTACTCCTGGTGAGTACACCATCAGTGCGGACATCAAGCACTGGGCTACTGGTGAGGTTCTGGGTACTGCGCGTACCAAGATCACGGTTGTATAATTATTTTACAGC
>JABURU010000212.1 GCA_014762485.1 Gammaproteobacteria bacterium
AGGCAAGGTGCGGGCGGCGATCCTGGATGTGGTTCTGCCAGGCGAGATCAGTGGGTTGGACCTGGCGAAAAATATGCTGGCGGATCAGCCGGCTTTGCCGATCTTGTTTGTCACAGGCCTTAGCGACCCTCGAAACGAGGAAATGCTCAGGCGATATGGTGATTACATGCGGAAAGAGTTCTTTTTTGATACCGCACAAGAGCGCATCCAGGCGCTGGTTTCTCGTATTCATTAATATCCCCAAATATATTGTTATTTTTTCTCATGCATCCATCGAGCGGGGTGTTTTTAATTAGTTATACGAACTGTATCGGCAGTATTTTACAATCCTTTAACATTTACCAGTCTTTTTTATTGTGATTGAGGTAGGTGGCCAGCTTCATTCGTAATGAGTCGAAGTGTCGGAAGGCCTGGCCACGCTGGCTTTTTAGCCCAAAGCTGGGAGGGTGGATACCGGCGATGCGGCGACCTTCTACATCCTTAAAGATCATGCGCGCTTTATCGTCTTTTGTGTCGATGGTGAGGGTGTATCGATAGTAACGGGTGACCACGTCGGTCACGGTGCCCAGCCCGGCGACGATGATCTTACCGCTGGTCTCATCGGCGTAATTGATTGCCTGGTGTTTTCCGGTAAAGGTTTCAGCGGCCCACTGGTGCGAGCGCTTGTACAGATCTGCTTTGCTACCGGTCGAGGGGATGATGTAGGTGGTTTCAGAGTACTCTGGTGGCATGGCGTCCATCGAGGCGCAGCCACTTAATAGTATTAGTGCGATCAGTGTCAGGTGTTTCATTTAAGATTCCTTCTTTGTGTTTATTATTCTTTCCTGCATCCATGGTGTGAGTTTTATCCGGTGAGTTCGAGCAACCCTCCGACCAGCTGCATGTCTGGCTCTGCATCCCTGGTTGTCTGGTGATAGAGCAGGGCAGTCGCCTCCAGCAATTTAAGTGGCGGCAGATCCAGGTTACGCGCCTCGGCCTGTTCGGTCATTAACTTCAGCAGGTGATTGAAGAACGTCAGATCAATACCGTTATATTGGGCGGTGCTCTGTTCGTTCACCGATTGAACAGTAGTGGACTGGCCGGGTTCAGCGTAACGCCCCAGCACCAGGTGATCGAGACTCTTATCATGCTCGCGACAATAGTCCACCAGCAGATCCCACGGGATCGACTCGCGAGACTTCCAGTTTGCGGCATCTCGCGTGGGATTTTTCGCCCCTAGCAATGCCGCCACATCTTTGTCGTACATCAATCCTGCCTCTTTTTTTATCCGATGCAGGATATCTTCGACCTTTAAATCACTCATATTTCGAGTATGCAGCCCTTGACAATCACGATAATGAGTTCTAAAGTTCTCAATATCGAGTTATTTATCACATATTTGAGTTGTTAAGTTATGTCACAACTGACTAATTCTAGCGTAAAAACTACGGCACAACAGCTGTTAGAGCGCTATCGCATTTCTGCTCGGCGAATCGCGCGCGCGATTGTGATTGATGGTCGGGCGTTGAGTTACAAGACAGTAATCAACGCACTGGATCCAGAGAAGCACGGCACAGTTAGTCATTACACCGTGATGGTCGTTCGTCACCGTGTGGGCGCACTTTTGCAAGGCTATGGATGGCAGGGCGATCCGGACACCTTGTGGCAAGAGTACGACCAACACATCAAGGAACAAGCCGCGTAAAGGAGCACGCACATGAGGCTGATAGGTTACAACCGCGTATCGACTGAAGACCAAAAGAAATATGGCGTAAGCCTGGATATTCAACCAGAGCGCCACGCCAAGTGGTGTGAAGGGATGGATCATGAATTGGTGGGTGTGGTTGTGGACGCGGGCGTGTCGGCGGCCAAACCTTTCGAAAAGCGGCCAGGCGGTCAGGAGTTGATACAGCGCCTGCAGGCTGGCGAAGCGGACGGCATGCTGGTGACCCGGTTTGATCGCGCCTTTCGCATCGCACTCGATGCCTTGCTGACGGTGAACTGGTTTAAAGATCGCGGCTTTTCCATTATCAGCATCGACCAACCCATGGATATTACCGAGCCGTTCGGCAAGCGCATGTTTACCCACATGGCCGCTGATGCGGAATACGAACGCGACCTGGTTGTGGCGCGTGCCATCGAAACCAGTCGCGGATTGCGAGCCGCGGGCAAGGTGAACGGTGCGGTGCCTTACGGCTTTGTTGAGGTGAACGGGGCGCTTTATCGCGACCCGGCCACCTATGAAACGCGTGTGCAGATTGTTGTTTATTCCATGCAGATGGGCTGGAGCCATCAGAAGATCATCGACAGCCTTGAGTCGCATAACATTCCCGCCCCTGGCGGCAAGGGTAGAGGTGGTCGGGATACCGGAGGTCGGCGTTGGCATAAGTCCACTATCTCTCGCATCGTTTCTACTCACTCTGATTATGAGCATATACCGGTTTTACCAGAACATCTTGAAAGGGAGATTTCACAATCATGAAGACGAAAACCATAGGACGCTGCGAAGGGTGGTGCGGATTAATCGATCACCACTTGATAGATGGCATGTGTGAACAGTGCCGTGCCAGATTAACCCTCTTGCATGAGAAGCAAAACGAAGAGACGGATATGTCATGCAACGATTCTTACCAGGCATCGTTGTTATCTCAAACACCAGCACACCATAAGGCTGCATAACGCAGGAGACGATGATGAAAACCAGGCTGCAACTGATCTTCGAACATCTAAACCGTATTACCACTCGCCGCATCGTGAGCTGGCCAGCACTGGCCAACCAGATCCGCGAAGAGTATCACAACCGGGTGGCTGAAGCTGACCGCATTGTTAAGTTCAGCACCCAGCGCGACATTAACCGTCGCCAAACCGCCGACGCCCAAACCCTGCGCCGACTGGAGCACAACCAGAAGGAAGGCATCATTGATTTGGAAGAGTCGATATTCGCCGCGCTCAAGGCGTTGAACTATCCCGACTATGACGAACTGCTGCGCGAAAGCGCGGCACGCTTTGGCATGCTGCCTGCTGCCATTCCTAATCGTGACGTAGGCGGAGCCATGCATGACTTCTCACGTCTGACGAAAGAATTTAGCCAGCTGATGGCGGCTGTTGCTGAGCCTCTGGCTAACAACGAGTTTGACGACAACGATCTGCCGCACTTGCCGGAAGTATTAAATGAAATTACCGATATGGAAGGCTGCCTGGCAACGATTCGCAGCGCGGTAACCGAAGTAATGATGCGTAACAACGTGCATGCGATTAGGCGGTAAAGGATATAAAGCGCCGAGGTTATCGCGAATTTCGGCGTTATTAGAATTTTTTCTGCTTTTGTAGACGTATGTTTTATTAGAGAAGCGAAAAGGATATGAACATGAGCAAGCCAAAACGCAAGTTTACTTTAGTGCCACGCCTGACTGAGGTTGAGCGCCGAGTGGCAAAGAACTGGTATCCGGGCTTTCGATACGGTGCGCTACTAATGAAGAAACATATCCACGGACACATCGCCTTAATACAGGGCGGTAAAAAACAAACGGTTGCGCCATCTCATCCATGGCCAACCAACCCAACGGGAGGGGCTGCAGCGTGATAATAAATACAAGCCAGGTAACCAAGATCCTCATCACTAAAATTGAGCGATTAGATGACATCACCGTAATACTGGAAGACATAGGCCCGCACCAGGGCAGGATTATTATTGAATGCTATGGCGAATCATGGGCTTCATACTGGGGCGGTATGGGTGAAAGAACCATAGCCGAATTTTTTTGCTCATGTGACGAGTATTATCTGGCAAAGAACCTGTCTAGCATCAGTTCAACCATTCTTGATTACGATGGTTTGGCCAACAAAATAAAAAACGCGATCATCCGCTCCAGAAGAAAGCGAGAGCTATCTAAGTTCGGAGCAAAGTGGGCATGCGAACAAGCTGACGATATCGTTGACGAATCATCTGCCGCCTTTAATCATAAATTTATTGCCGAACACTTAGGTGATGAGTGGTGGCGCGAATTTCCTGTAAAGACCAATCCTGATTATGAGTATCTATGTCGAATAATCACGACCGTTCAACAGGCTTTGCGAGAAGTTAATATTAAGGAGGCCGCATGAACGACGTAGTCGAACTGGCGGCCTTCAATCCGTCGAAGCGGGTAGCGATACCCGGCGATCTGGTGGTGTTGGCGCAGCAGTACCTGACGGATTTACAGATCCGCAATTATTCAGAGCACACCGTCAGGGCCTACACCAATGACCTGGAGCAGTTTGTTGGTTTCGCGCACCAGATGGACATTACCCTGGCGCAGCACGTGACCGGGCAGACGCTGGATGACTTTACCGCTGGTCTGATTAGCGGCAACGGCGTGAACCCGCGCACCGCTGCGCGTCGACTGGAGACGGTGCGGGCGTTGTTTAAGTTTGCCATTAAGCGTCGCATTCTGAATCGCAATCCCGTTGAAGATGCGACACCGGTCAAGTTTGTGCCCGCCAAGATCATTGCACCGGATGAGGATGTGTTGATGGATATGATCAACGCCATCCCGGATGACACGGTGTTCGGCATTCGTGACAGGGCGATGTTCTACCTGATGTAT
>JABURU010000032.1 GCA_014762485.1 Gammaproteobacteria bacterium
TCAGGCAGGTGCTGCCAAAGGATAAACAGAATGGATAAACTGATAAGCGCCAGCGGGTAGAGAGAAAACGGGGCAAAGGCCAGTGGCATGATCAGTCCGGCAACAAAGGCCAGTATATGACCTTGCTTGCCGGGCAGGGAATTAGCTATCGATGTTGTCACTGGCGTTGGTTCCTTCTTCAAGTGCTTGTTCTTCTTCGCTGAGACGTACTACCTGCATTAGATGAATGCGGCGGCTGTCTGAGCGTAGTAGCTTGAAGCGGAATCCACTCAAATTCAATACTTCGCCACGCTTGGGCAGGTGACCGAAACCCTGCATGACCAGGCCGCCGATAGTATCGAACTCTTCGTCGGATAAATTGGAGCCAAATTCTTGATTAAACTCTTCAATCGGGGTCAGGGCTTTGACCGTATAAGTATCATTGTCATGCCGGAGGATGAAGACATCTTCATCGATATCGTGTTCATCTTCAATCTCACCAACGATCTGCTCTAATACATCTTCTATCGTTACCAGGCCGGCGACACCACCATACTCGTCCACCACGATGGCCATATGGTTACGACTTTGACGAAACTCCTTGAGCAATACGTTAAGGCGTTTGCTTTCTGGTACGAACACGGCGGGGCGAAGGAGCTCACGCAGCTCTACATTCTCACTATCACGTTGCATGAACTGAAGTATGTCTTTTGCCAGCAGGATACCAACCACTTCGTCACGGTTCTCACCGATTACCGGGAAACGCGAATGTGCCGAATCAATAACAATTGGCAGGAAGCCTGCGGGCTTGCTTTCACGTTCTACGACGACCATTTTCGAACGCGGGATCATGATGTCACGAACCTGCATATCGGCAACGGACATGACGCCTTCCATCATGTAGAGCGCATCGGGATCGATTAAGGCCTGGTTTTGCGCTTCATGCAGGAAGGCGAGAATTTCTTCCCGATCTTTGGGCTCACCGGCCAGGGCCTGACCGATACGCTCCAGCAATGTTCTTTGCGGTTTTTCATCCGACTCTGACGGGCTTGTGTTGTCGTCACTCATGGGGTTTCCGGTACCTCATATGGATTGTTATACCCTAATTTGGCCAGTATGGAGATTTCAAGGGCCTCCATCGCGGTGGCTTCTTCATCATCAATATGGTCATAGCCCAGCAAGTGTAGGCTGCCGTGTACGATCATATGGGCCCAATGGGCCTCCAGTGGTTTATGCTGCTCGGCGGCTTCATTGGCAACTACCTCGGCGGCGACAATTAAGTCGCCCAGCAGCGGCAGTGGGATACCTGGGATCTGTTCATAGGGAAAAGAAAGAATGTTGGTCGGGCCCTGTTTGTTGCGATAGGCCTCATTGAGCTCGGCGCTCTCATCATTACTGACGATGCGTACGGTCAGCTCGGCCTCGTCGGCCTGGTAGTTGGTCGCTGTCAGCGCAGCCATCACCCATTGTTCAAGCGCCTGCCCAGATGGCAGGTTGGTACTGTGAGGATCCTCGTCATCAAGGGCCAGCTGACGGTCTACAGTGATATTCATGAGCGTTCGTCCCGGCTATGACTGTGCTCATAGCTATCGTAGGCGGTAACAATGCGCTGTACCAGCGTGTGGCGAACCACATCCTTGGCCTTAAAAAAGTTAAAACTCAGGCCATCAACGCCATTTAATACATCTATGGCATGACGCAGACCGGACTGGGTACCACGAGGCAGGTCTACCTGGGTCACATCGCCGGTAATTACCGCCTTGGAGCCAAAGCCAATACGGGTGAGAAACATCTTCATCTGTTCGCGCGTGGTATTTTGTGCCTCATCGAGAATGATAAACGACTCATTCAGGGTACGGCCACGCATATAGGCCAATGGCGCTACTTCGATGACATTTCGTTCGATCAGCTTGGCTACCCGTTCGAATCCCATCATTTCATACAGGGCATCATATAATGGGCGCAGGTAAGGATCGATCTTTTGCGCCAAATCACCCGGTAAAAATCCCAGCCGTTCACCAGCCTCGACGGCCGGGCGGGTGAGCACCAGGCGGCGTACCTGGTCTTTCTCCAGTGCTTCCACCGCGCAGGCTACGGCGAGGTAGGTTTTGCCTGTACCGGCCGGACCAACACCGAAGTTGATGTCTTCGTGCAAGATGCTATGCAGGTAGCGCTGCTGGTTAGGGCCGCGTCCCTTGATGGTGCTGCGTTTGGTGCGGATAACCACTTCGGGGCGCTCCGTCACGGCCTCGTCCAGCATGGCTTCGACACCTGATTCCTGCAGGTAGAGGTGTACGCTGGCCGGGCTTAACGCATCTTCTTCGGTCTCGGCATACAGGCCTTTGAGGATCTCGCCGGCGGCCTCGATAGAGTTCTCATCACCAATGACATTAAACACATTACCACGGTTGTTTATCTCTACGCCTAAGCGGCGCTCCAACTGGCGCAAGTGTTCATCCAGCTGACCACATAAGTTGGCCAGTCGCTGGTTATCGGCAGGTTCCAGCACAAAATCATTAGAACGCATCGGGCTATTCAAGTGCTTTACCTCAGGCGCTCATACGAGAGTCATCATTCAGGCGGCCTCGCAGTGAGTTAGGCATCGCCTCGGTGATGGTGACATCGGCAAACTGGCCAATAAGCTGGGCAGGACCCGCAAAATTGACCTTGCGGTTATTTTCCGTGCGTCCCATGAGTTCATTGGGATCTTTCTTGGAAGGTCCTTCTACCAGCACGCGCTGGGAGGTGCCGACCATGGCGCGACTGATGGCATTGGCATTATCCAGAACCTTGGCCTGCAAGGCGGCCAGACGCTGTTTTTTTACCTCCATCGGAACATCATCCGGCAGGTTGGATGCCGGGGTGCCAGGACGGGCGCTGTAGATAAAGCTAAAGCTATGATCAAAGCCGATGTCATCGATGAGCTTCATCGTCGCCTGAAAATCTGCCTCGGTTTCACCTGGAAAGCCGATGATGAAGTCGGATGAGAGGCTGATATCTGGACGCACCTCGCGCAGGCGACGCATTTTTTGCTTGTATTCCAGTGCCGTATGGCCACGTTTCATTAAAGCGAGGATACGATCGGCACCGCTTTGCACGGGCAAGTGCAGGTGACTGACCAGCTCGGGAACCTCCGCGTACACCTGGATTAATGAGTCAGAGAACTCCACTGGGTGGGAGGTGGTATAACGAATTCTATCGATGCCATCGATCGCCGCAATATAGGTAATTAGCAGTGCCAGGTCAGCAGTATCGCCATCATGCATCTGGCCTCGATAGGCGTTGACATTCTGCCCCAGCAGGTTGACCTCTCTGACCCCCTGGCTTGCCAGCGCGGCCACCTCGGCAAGTACGTCGTCAAATGGGCGGCTGATCTCTTCACCACGCGTGTAGGGCACGACGCAGAAGGTACAGTATTTGGAGCACCCTTCCATGATCGAAACAAACGCACTGGGGCCTTCCGCCCGTGGTTCTGGCAGGTGGTCGAATTTTTCGATCTCGGGGAAAGAAATGTCGACGATGGGCGCGCGTTCGCGACGTACCTCGGTTACCATTTCGGGTAGACGGTGCAGGGTTTGCGGGCCAAAAACCAGATCAACATAAGGCGCGCGCGCTCGAATCGCGTCACCTTCCTGGCTGGCCACACAGCCACCGACACCGATGATAATCTCGGGGTTAGCCTCTTTTAGCTCACGCCACATGCCGAGCATGGAAAAGACCTTTTCCTGGGCTTTTTCACGAATTGAGCAGGTGTTGAGTAACAGGATGGTGGCGTCTTCAACGCCCCTTGCCAGGGGGATGCCGTGGGCCGAATCCAGGACCTCTGCCATCTTGGCAGAGTCATATTCGTTCATCTGGCAGCCGAAGGTTTTAATGTAAAGCTTGTCTGACATCGTCTTCATAAAAGAAAAATGGCCGCACATTATAACATATGCGGCCATTTTTCAGGCTATTTGATGATTAAATTTTAATCGTCAGCAGAGGCACTGATTTTGTGGATGGCCAGATCGGCGCCCATGTATTCCTCTTCCTGGTTCAGACGGATACCACTGATCTTCTTGATCACACCGTACACCGCCAGACCGCCTATCAGGGCGATAGAAATACCTATCAGAGAACCCACCAACTGAGACATAAAGGTCACCCCACCCATACCGCCCAGGGCCGTGGCACCAAAGATACCGGCCGCGATACCACCCCACAGGCCACACAGTCCATGTAAAGGCCATACACCCAGTACATCATCAATCTTCCACTTATTCTGGGTCAGGGTGAAGGTCCAGACAAACAGGGCACCGGCGACTGCACCGGTTATCAGCGCACCAAGAGGGTGCATTAGGTCCGAGCCGGCACATACGGCCACCAATCCGGCCAGGGGACCGTTGTGCACGAAACCGGGATCATTTTTGCCCATCATCAGGGCTGCCAGGATGCCACCGACCATTGCCATCAGGGAGTTCACCGCGACCAGGCCACTGATGCCTTCCACCGCCTGAGCCGACATGACGTTAAAGCCAAACCAGCCTACGGTCAGGATCCAGGCCCCCAGGGCGAGGAATGGAATATTAGACGGGGGAT
>JABURU010000168.1 GCA_014762485.1 Gammaproteobacteria bacterium
GGTTGAGGTATCGATACGTGATATAAATAATACATTAACCTTGTCCTACTGATTAAAGCATACTCCACTCTGCCCGGTTTTGGTAACATGATAAGTTATCGACGGGCATAAAAAAGGCCCCAGTTAGGGGCCTTTTGTAAAATGCTTGTAAGCGTAGATTATTGCCCGCGCACCCGAACGATAATATCCACACCATCCAGCGCGGTCCCCTCGGGAAGCTGGGGCATTTGCTCCAGGCTTAAACCTTCGTCCATGATATCGGTCAACTTACCATCATCAACATTATAAAAGTGATGGTGATGGCTGGTATTGGAGTCATAAAACACCTTGGTGGGATCCACAATCACTTCACGCACCAGGCCTTTCTCGGCAAACAGCGACATGGTGTTATAAACCGTAGCCTTGGAGACGTGCGTGCCACTCTCTTGCACGCAACTCAGCACTTGATCGGCAGATAAATGTTGTGGCTGTGAAAACAATAGCTGAGCAATAACGATACGTTGCTGGGTCGGATTGATATCCTTTTCCTGCAACATACCGATGGCCGCAGCCTTACTCAAACTGGTTTCAAACATGTTTGTTTTCCCCTCTGTGAAACTCGTCAGCTTCATAGAATGTGTCTATATCGACTATATACTATGAAAATAGCCACTTATCAATGTATTGCCAGCAACTTATAGCTATCTGACGGAATTATCGTTTCACGCTTTAAGACGATATCCGCCATCAATCTTGCCGAGGCAGGCCCCAGAACCACACCGTTTCTAAAATGGCCCGCGTTCAAATACAAACCTTCGATGCCTGGGTGCTCTAATATATAAGGAATGCCGTGCGGTGTGCCCGGACGCAGCCCCGCCCATTGCTTGACCACGGGGTAATCTTTCAAGCCCGGCACCAGCTCAAAGGCCGCCTGTTGTAACTCTTCCAGTGCCACCTCGGTGGTCGACTTATCAAACTGGGTATACTCCAGCGTACTACCCATCAACACATGACCATCCCGACGCGGGATCAGGTAACGATCACCCTGCAGGACGATGCGTTGCAACCAGCCAGGCTTCGCCTTGAACAATATCATTTGCCCTTTCACCGGCTGCAGCTCGATATCGGTTTTCAACTCGGCCATCAGCTCGCCACTCCAGGCCCCACCAGCGAGGATAACCTGCCCAGCCGAGATCTCTCCCTGCGCGGTTTTAACACCACGAACTCGGCCATCACGACTTAACAGGCTAAGTACCGGCATATCTTCAACCACATTCACCCCCAGGCGTCGCAATGAAGCAACCAGTGCTACCGCCAGATAAGGGTTACGAATTTGTGCGACATCCTTCATCCAGACCGCCGGTGAGGGCGAACCCAAAAGAGGCTCACATGCCGCCACATCATCAGCCGTAAGGATTTGCAGTGAAACCCGATGAGCCGCCGCCCAGTTCTGGGCCTCGGTTTGATCCTCAACCTGCATCATTAACAGGCCGTTTTGTGTCCACTCTGGATCCTCACCGGTTTCTTCTTTTAATGACTCGGATAACTGCCGATAGTGTTGCTGGCTCCAGCCTGCCAAAGCGGTCACGGCATCGTCGTATCGCCAGGGGTATAGCGGGGAAATGATTCCGCCTCCCGCCCAGGATGACTCGCGCCCGGTTTGCTGACGTTCCAGCAGGGTCACCTGGCAACCAGACAGGGCCAGTTCCCTCGCCGTCAACATACCAATGATACCGCCGCCTACAATGAGTATTTCTGCTGTGCTAGACACACCTGGTTTCCCTTCAAAAAGATGCGGCGATCATACCGCATATGCCCGTGCAATTTCCTGATTCTAGTCAAATTCGTCCGTTAAGCGGTTAAAAGCCGCCGTTTGTCACCAAATCTGACATTTTTACGCAAAGTATGGTATCTGTATCCTCAGGTGCATCAAGGAAGATAAAAGGATGTCTGAAGCCCTGCATAACAAACTGTCAGGCTTTACCCTGATGGAGGTGATGGTCGCCTTGCTGATCTCGGCGATCAGCTTACTGGGGCTGGCCGCCTTACAGGGCACCGCACGCACGCATATCGAAATCACCCGTCAATACACCGCAGCCAACCAGCTAGCTCAGGAACTCATCGAAAACATGCGCGCCAATCCTGTCGGCATGCGTGATGGGCACTACAATAATATCAATACCGCACAACCACCAACCGGCGTTTCTGGCGACTTCTGCTCCGCCGGATGTACACCAGCCAATATCGCCACCATCGACAGCCTGCGCTGGAGTGAAAGCATTAGCAACACGGAGGTATTACGACAGGGCACGGGAATCACGATGGTGGATGCCGGACGCATCATCGTTACGATCATGTGGAGTGGTGATCTCCAGCGCGTCAAAGAACCCAAGGGTAAAACCTCATTAGACTGTTCGGTACTTGAGTGCCTGATACAGGAGGTACCCATTCCATGAAAACGGCCAGGAGACAAACCGGTTTAAGCCTGATCGAAATGATGGTCGCTTCAGCGGTAGCGATGATTTTACTCATGGGTATTGCACAAATGCTCACCGCGACCCAGCAATTTAATCGTGCTAACTCGGAACAGTCTGATTTACAGACCGCCGCGCGATACGTATTTCATATCTTATCGGAAGAAGTGCGACAGGCAGGGATGTTTGGTTGCAGCAAACTTACCGAAGACAATTACACCTCCAGCATCTCCCCATTCGATAGCTACGCCCATGCCTTTAATATCGGCATACAGGGATATTCAAAGTCAGCCGGTGCGGCTTTACCGGATGAATTAGGCAACCTAACGATCACCGGCAGTGATATATTGATCGTCCGTCGAGCCTACGAGCTGGGCTTTCGATTAATTCAGGAGAGTAATGACACCACCTTGTTTAACGAGCTGGTAAGTGGGCCCGAAAATAATGCCTGTAACTCTAATACAACGGATCGCATTAATGAAATTTGCGCAGGTGATGTGCTTATTGCTGTTGACTGCAGTAAGGGCCGCTCCTTTGTCGCTTCCAGTGTCGATACGGCAAACAATGCCGACGGCGACCAGATGGCGCTTATCGAACACATAGGTATTAACAATGTACCGGGTAACTGGGGTGGACCATCATCCGATAACCCTATGGATAAATTTTCACTACAGGACACATTGGTGAATAAGGCCGCCACCACTGCGTATTTTATTCGCACCAACAGTAAGGGAGATGAGTATATTTTTTCCAAGCGGGTGAATGGCAACATAGACAGAAACAATACGGAAGAGCTGGTAAGAGGTGTAGAGGAATTACGCATACTATATGGACTTGATAGTGATAATGACGGCTCGGTCGATCGCTACCTTGCTTCCACTGCCGCCGAGCTAGCTCAAGCTGAGACCTATAACCAGGTGGTCAGTTTAAAGATCGCCATCCTGGTTAGTTCCTTAAATAAAGTATTACTGGCTCACGAAATCCCCACCCCGGCACCTACAATAAACTATCAACTACTGGATCAGAACATTAGCCGCACGATGGATGGAAAGATACGTCGAGTGTTTACCAAAACCATCAATCTTCGCAATGGTGGAATGTCATGAATATCTCTCCTATATCCAGACAACATGGCGCGGTATTAATTATTAGTCTGGTAATCCTGATTACGCTCACCGGTGTTGGTGTATCCGTGATGAATAACTCACTGGTAGAGGAAAAGATCGCCAATAACCAGCGTGATATGGATACCGCATTGCAAGCCGCAGAAGTAGCCATGAAGGCAGCAGAAGATCGTATTCTCGATACGGCCAATCCACTTACCTGGGATAGTTTTGATCCCACGGTGAACCCTGGCCTATACCCGGAGCAGGCACCCGGCTCGGATGAGATATGGCGCCTGAAGGCAACCTGGAATGGAAGCGGTTCGGTTGTCGTTAACCCGTCGGTACAGGCACAGGGTTATTATGAAAACCCTCGCTATATCATCGAACGTATTGGTGAGATAGAAGAGGGCCCAAGTATGACCGAACGACGCATGATAAAGATGTTACGGATAACTGCCAAGGGTAGTGGTACATCGGAGAAGTCCAGCGTATTTCTGCAAGGTCATTACCGTTGGGAGAATTAGGGACTAGATATGTACAGGGATGAAATAAAACTTATCACCACTTCGCTCATATGCAATCTAGTATTAACGCCTATGTTGGCCTCTGCCGCGCCTGGCCCCTTGCCCAACTCCCCGCTATTTTTAAGCACCGCGGTTAAACCCAATATTATTATGGCACTGGATGATTCCGGCAGCATGGACTCCGAAGTACTAATGCCTACCAATGACGCGGCACTTTGGTGGAATACCAATATCAGCAGTTTCACCGGCAAAGATATAAATGACAGAAATGAGCCCGGGGTTTTAAATTTCAATAAGCGCGGTAGTGCAAACGATACATGGAAAAAGTATATCTATCTTTTCCCCAATGGACAAAGCGGCAGCTACAATGGTCAGCGTATATATGGCGACAGCGCTGATGCACATTTTGCCGTCCCGCCTTACGATAGCCTGTCCTATGCACGC
>JABURU010000235.1 GCA_014762485.1 Gammaproteobacteria bacterium
TGGTGGAAGGCAAGGCCTACACCAGCCTGCCGAAAGACCTGTATATTCCGCCCGAAGCACTGGAGGTATTCCTTGATACCTTTGAGGGGCCACTGGATCTGTTGCTGTACCTGATCAAGCGACAAAATCTTGATGTGTTGAATATTCCGATTGCCGAAATTACTCGCCAATACATGGATTACGTCGAGCTGATGAAAGATATGCAGCTGGAGCTGGCGGCAGAATACCTGGTGATGGCGGCAATGCTGGCCGAGATTAAATCCCGCATGCTGCTGCCACGACCAGAAAGCGTCGAGGATGAAGACGATCCGCGTGCTGAGCTGGTGCGTCGGCTACAGGAATATGAACGCTACAAACAGGCCGCCGAAGATATTGACGCCATTCCGCGCGTTGGTCGCGATACCTACCCGGTGAAAGCATGGGTAGGGGAGATTGAAGTCGAACGCCCTGAGCCCAGCGTGAACTTACAGGATATCCTGCTGGCACTAAATGATGTAATGAAGCGTGCTGATATGTACGCTCATCATCATATTCAACGTGAGGCACTATCCGTGCGAGAGCGTATGTCCATAGTTCTGAGCAAACTGGATAGCGAAAGTTATACCCCTTTCCTGTCGCTCTTTCCTTATGAAGAGGGGCGTCAGGGTGTCGTAGTGACCCTGCTGGCAATGCTGGAGCTGATCAAGGAATCCCTGGTCGAGATGATACAAACAGAACCCTTCGGACCTATCCACGTGAAAGCACGTGTTAGTGTCGAGGCCGAGTAATAAGCTGATATGGAACAGAAACAACTAAAACAGATCATAGAAGCGGCCTTAATGGCAGCCGGTGGCTCACTCAAACTGGATCAGCTCCTGACCCTGTTTGAGGGTGATCATGATATACCCACCAAAGACGAAGTATTACAGGCCATTCATGAACTGATGGCAGAGTGTAGTGAGCGTGGCGTAGAGCTAAAAGAGGTCAGCAGCGGCTTTCGTTTTCAGGCTCGCCAGGAATTTTCCCAATGGGTACAACGTCTGTGGGAGGAGAAGCCGCAACGCTATTCGCGAGCCTTACTGGAAACCCTTGCACTGGTCGCCTATCGGCAGCCGATCACCCGCGCCGAAATAGAAGAAGTACGTGGCGTTAGCGTTAGCAGCCAGATCATGAAAACCCTGCAGGAGCGTGAATGGGTACGCGTGGTCGGTCACCGTGATGTTCCTGGTAAACCGGCCATGTACGCGACGACCAAAGGCTTTCTTGACTACTTCAATATGCAAGGTCTGGATGAGCTGCCGACACTGGCCGAAATTCGGGACATCGACAGTATTAATGCTGAGCTTGCCTTTGACGACAAGGATGGAGAACAGGCGGAGCAGAAAGAGACTGTGGCTGAACCAGCAACGGCCGAAGATGAAACTCAGTCACTGCGCGTAGAAGAGGCGCCGAATGAGACCTCTGCGCAAGTTGTGGAGCCAGAGCCAGCTGTCGGGGATATGGATGATGAGTCAGAGGCGGCTGATATCCTCTCTGATGAAGAGATGAAGGCCATCGACGCACTAAATAAAGGGTTTCGTGATCGCATTAGCGGAGATCAGGAAAATAGTGAGCCTGAGCACGATGAAGCATTGCCTGATACAATAGAGACTAATGACGCCTTTTCTAAACTGGTAGAAAAGCACACAGACTCTTCGGAAGAGGAACAAGAAACCCCCTCATGAGTGAAAAATTGCAAAAGGTCCTGGCCCGGGCCGGACTGGGTTCCCGTCGAGAGATGGAGACCTGGATAGAAGCGGGTCGAGTCAGTATAAATGGCCAAATAGCCAATCTCGGCGCACGCGTCATCGACGATGACAAGATACGTGTAGATGGCCACTTATTGAAGTCCAGCCAAACTCAGGCTCAGCGACTACGTATCCTGATGTATCACAAGCCTTCTGGCGAGATCTGCTCGCGTAATGATCCTGAAGGCCGCAATACCATCTTCGACCATCTGCCCAACCTGCGTAATGGACGCTGGGTGGCTATCGGTCGTCTCGACTTTAATACCTCGGGTCTCATGCTACTAACCAATGATGGTGAAGTGGCCAACCAGCTGATGCATCCTTCTAAAGAGTTTGAACGCGAATACGCGGTACGTATTAAAGGTATCGTCACCGACGAGATACTCAAACGATTAAAAGACGGTGTCGAGCTGGAAGATGGTCCGGCGCGTTTTGAGAAGGTTGTCGATGCCGGCGGTGAAGGCAGCAACCACTGGTATCATGTTGTCTTGCGTGAAGGCCGCAATCGTGAAGTGCGCCGTATGTGGGAATCACAGGAGCTGGTGGTTAGTCGTTTGATTCGCGTTCGTTTTGGCCCGATCACGTTACCCCGCAACCTGCCTCATGGTCGCTGGCGTGAAGTGGAAGGTAAGGAGCTTAAACAACTACTTAATGCCCTTGGCATGGAAGACAAGGCCAAGGATGTAAAAACCACCTACGACAAACGTCGTGGTAACAAGGTACCGCGTACCTCACGGCGAGTAAAAGCCAAACGATGACGTTTAAATGGGTCTATCACCAGCTACTCAGTGCCTATGGACAGCAGCACTGGTGGCCAGGTGATAGTCCGTTTGAGATCATGGCAGGCGCAATACTGACTCAGAACACCGCCTGGCCTAATGTTGAAAAAGCCATCACCAACCTTAAGCAACAGCAAGCCCTAAACCCTCAAACGATTCTTCATACCTCGCAAACAAAACTGGCCGAATGGATACGCCCATCCGGTTATTTCAATATTAAAGCTGAACGACTCAAACACTATTGTGACTGGTATATCACACAAGGCGAATACCCGGTATTAAGACAGTGGCACACAGAAAAATTGCGTGATGCTTTATTGTCAGTAAAGGGAATAGGCCCAGAAACCGCCGATGATATCCTGCTTTATGCTTTTGAACGTCCGGTATTTGTGATTGATGCCTATACCAGGCGTATCTTCTCCCGGTTGGGCTTAGTAAATGACATAGAAAAATATGAAGAGCTGCGTCACCTGTTTGAATCAGCACTTAAACATGAAGATGATAAGACTGCACTGTTGAATGAGTTTCATGCACTGATAGTGTGGCATGGAAAGCAGCATTGTAAGAATAAGCCAAGCTGTGAAGGCTGTGTATTGCGGCAGGAGTGTGACTTTTAAAATAAAGTGTAGGATATTTTCTATGCAAAGAGTTGAAGTATGCTGACAGACAGTAGTAGATAAAATAATAAATTCGAAATACTGATAACAGTGAAATATGGCGGAATTCCAGGGTAAAGCAGACAAAATCCAAAGTTGCAAGAATAGAAAAGCATATTATCAAGGAAGATAAATGGCTCGATTACCCAGATGGGCAAAAAAGGAGGGGTGACAACTGGGAATTATAATGATTCCCGTTTGTCATCACGACCTTTAGTCGGATAGATTGTTAAATAGATTTGAAATTTGAATGACTGAAGAGATACGTAACATTTGTTTGCAGAATGAATGTCGTTATGAGCGTGTTTTGTCTTAAATATTGTTACTAAATGTCGATATATAGTAGTACAAGGGCTATGTCAGGAATTGGCATGCGATATTTACTAATATTCACTTTAATGGTTTTTCATACTTTAGCCAATGCAGGCGTGTTCGCCGATTTTGTTGGGGCATACCTGGCTGATGAAGATGGTTTATGCCTGTCAGAAAAATCATCAGGTAAAACCTCTCGATATATCAATATTTTTGACGTCTGCCTGCCAAAGCAGATGGTTCAGGATGTTGAGAAACGCGAGTTAATGATACTTGCTGTCACGGAGCTTAAATATCCAGAAAATCTGGATGAAATGATGAGGCGAGAATTAAGTAAGCGACAGGTAACGGAAGCCTACAAGGTGGAGATAGATAACCTGGAAAAGGACGAGATAAAACTTGTAGATGGCTCTGTATTCAAAAATGTACATGGTGGGCATTTAGGTTATTTAGGATATAGAAAAGAGGCGCTGATCTATAAGGATGGAAAGCAGTGGAGAATGTGCGTCAATGGAGCTCCGATTACGATAGAGCCCGTCGTATACGTTAATGTTCATTACAGTAAGTCAGTTATTTCCGATATGTCTGTACGCAAGATAGAGCAGATGAAACTGTGTAAATAAAGGCAGGATTTAGCGACATCGTGATATGGATACCGTGGCTAAGAATGGATTGATTCCAGAAAATTCATTCTATTAGCGATATTTTTACACAAAAATGACAATACTTTTCTACACTTAGTGCGTATAATGCGCATAATTTCTTTTCGCTCGGCCTGATTGCACACGTCACTCGTCCCCGGGCATATTCCTTACTATAGGTTTCATACATGTCCGCAGAGTCCGAGATTCGTTTTACCGATCTGGCGTTGTCCGCATCGGTTCTTAAAGCTATTGAAGAAGTTGGTTACGAGGCGCCATCGCCGATACAGGCCGCCAGTATTCCGCCATTACTGGAGGGGCGGGATATCCTGGGAATGGCACAAACCGGTACCGGTAAAACCGCCGCGT
>JABURU010000115.1 GCA_014762485.1 Gammaproteobacteria bacterium
GACATACTGGTAGATGTGCAATCATCGCCAGAGGTGGAAAAAGAGATCGTCGCTGATGTCTGCTGGATGGATGAGCAACCTTTACAACCACGTGGCAAGTACCTGATTAAACATGGTACGCAAACGATTAAAGTCATTATTGGTGAGTTGCAGCATCGTATCGATGTTAATTCATCAGAGCAAGATGATACGGCCGAAACATTGAACGTTAACGAGATTGGCCGAGTATCTCTACGCACGCAAAAGCCATTGGCTTTTGATGATTATGATGAGATACGCGCCACCGGTAGCTTTATTGTCATCGATGAGTTTAGCAATAACACCGTGGCGGCAGGAATGATCCGCCACTAAGACGGATTCCCCTCACACTGAGGGGAATCAAATAATTCCAACAACTAACAATAGACTGGTACGGCTTCAGCCGTACTGTCGCGGAGATATATAATGACTTACGTGGTGCTCGAAAATTGCATCAAGTGTAAATTTACCGATTGTGTTGAAGTTTGTCCGGTAGACTGTTTTCATGAGGGGCCGAATTTTCTGGCCATCGATCCTGAAGAGTGTATTGATTGCGCATTGTGTGAACCTGAATGTCCGGCCGAAGCGATTTGTATTGATAGTGAGGTCCCTGAAGGACAGGAAGAATTTGTTGCATTGAATGCCGAGCTGGCAAGTAGCTGGCCAGTTATTAGTGAAGTGAAGGAACCATTACCGGAAGCCGATGAGATGAATGGCGTAGAAGGCAAGCTACAATACCTGGAGCGTTAAAAATCATCCTTCCTTATAATCAACTTGTTGATTTCATTCCTATACAAACCATTCCCAAAACCCATCCTGTTCCAAATTATGGAATGGGATAGGTTGCCAAATTTTCTTGAAAGTATGATGGCTATATATTGGATTAGTGAATTACCGCCAGGTCATTATTATGTGCAAAAGGTATGTGCTCCATACATATCAGTATATAAATCGAGTTGCTACCTAACTTATAACAAAGCAGTGATACAGGAAATGATCACTCGCTGCTCATATACATATTGATAAGTAAAAAAAGCCTGTGTTCTTGTTTTGATCAGGTGGTGGATAAACATCCACCCCTATCTACATTCTATACCCTCATAAATTTCCCTGTTAATTCGTTGAATAAATAGTGTTGTATAGTGATGCAACTTTATGTATCAGCATGGCCCAGTATAGCTACGATATAGCGAGCGGTTCATGTAACTAGAAAATCTCAAAGGTGTCTTTGGTGGATGCTGGGGGTGGGAGAGAATAATGATTAAACCTGTTGGTTCCGATGAATTACAACCTCGCTTCGTCTATGACGTAGCCGAGCATGACAAGCTCAGTGCCGAGGCGGAAGGTCTTCCTTCTGTTACGATTAGCTCACAGGCTGCGGGTAACGCGGTGATGATGGGAGCGGGTTAATTTAATCCCTTAAAAGGATTTATGAGTGTTGCCGACGCGATGGGCGCGGCAGAGAAGATGACTCTGACAGATGGTTCCTTCTTCCCGGTTCCGGTTCTCTGTCTGCTGGAAAATACCGACGCTATTGGTGATGCCAGGCGCATTGCTCTGCGCGATCCTAACGTTGACGGTAATCCCGTTCTGGCAATTATGGATATTGAGGCCATCGAAGAGGTCTCTGAAGCGCAGATGAAGATTATGACCGATAAGGTCTATCGTACCGACGATGCCGAACATCCCGGTGTGGCAGCCTTTAACAGCCAGGGACGGATGGCGGTATCCGGCCCTATCCAGGTACTGAACTTTAGTTACTTCCAGACCGAGTTCCCCGATACCTTCCGTACCGCGGTAGAGATTCGCAATGAAGTCACCGAACGTGGCTGGAAGAAGGTCGTTGCCTTCCAGACCCGTAACCCCATGCACCTGGCACACGAAGAGCTGTGTCATATGGCGATGGACCGTTTAGGCTGTGATGGCCTGGTGATTCACATGTTGCTAGGTAAGTTGAAGCCTGGTGATATCCCCGCGCCCGTGCGTGATGCGGCTATCCGCAAGATGGTTGAGCTGTATTTCCCACCTAACAGCGCGATGGTCACTGGCTATGGCTTTGATATGTTGTACGCCGGGCCACGTGAAGCCGTATTGCATGCATACTTCCGCCAGAATATGGGCGCGACTCACTTTATCATTGGTCGTGATCATGCTGGCGTAGGTGATTATTACGGTGCCTTCGATGCCCAGACCATCTTTGATGATGAGGTGCCTGCCGGCGCGCTGGAGATTGAAATCTTCAAGGCCGATCATACTGCCTGGTCGAAGAAGCTTAACAAGGTCGTGATGATGCGTGAGGCTCCGGATCATGAGAAGGATGACTTCGTATTGCTATCCGGCACCAAGGTACGTGAGATGCTAGGTAATGGCATTGCGCCACCCAAGGAGTTCTCACGCCCCGAGGTGGCTCAAATTTTGATCGATTATTATCAAACCTTGTAATCGAGCGTCCATAGAGTACAGATAAAAAGCCCGTCTCAAGTCGGTGACGGGCTTTACTTTGTATAGTGTATTTATCCTGCTCCTGGGATGAGCTTTCCTCATTTACAAGTTGGGATAACAGAGTGAAAACATGGGTTATTAACGGGCTTGCAGAGTGATTTAAAGTACATAAAAAGTATTATAAATTCCTCTTATGTCGGTCAATGTAATACTAGTGTTCAACAAGGAAGAAAGAACTTTATTCAAGTTATAAAACTGGTAAAGTTATTTACCTCAGGATGAGATTAGATTAGGAAAAAAATAAATAACACCTGTATAAATTAAATTAATGTGGAGTTGTTTGGGGATAGTTGGTGGCAGTCATCTCTGCATCTATCCAACCTACATCTAATAAAAACAAGTCATTGATATTTGCCTGCAAATGTCAATGCAAAAAAATTTTTAGTTAACTAAAAGTAATTACAGTTTAGCGTTAGATTAACCAGGTTTGTTTATTGCCAAAAATCATTAATTAGTCGCAATAAACAGGATGGTTAATAATTGCTAAAAAATATAACTGCCTTAAGGAGGACAGCTTAATTATGATTAGCAGCAATCCCTTCTCAGAACTCACAGCACTTATCTCTCCCGAGATCATGCAGGGTTATGTCATTTTGATGGCGATCTTGGTGTTCCTGGGAACTGTGCTTGATATGATGCACAAGAAAAGCGCCAAGTACTTTTTTGAGAACTCGAAAAAGCAACAGGCGGCGGCTAAGCGTACCGTTAGCGGTGGCGAAAAGGCCGGTTTACTGGTCAAGACCGTGACCAGTGAAGTGCTTACATCATCTGAGTTTGCCAATCCACGTCGTAGAATCTCACACCTGCTGACCATGTATGGTTTCATCTTCTTTGTGGTTACTACGGCAATGATGATCTTCACACCAGCAGCAGAAGTATCCGAGACGACAGCTCAGCTGTGGCACCTGGGTGCAGCCATGTTGGTTGTTGGTGGTTACTGGTTCTGGTTCTTCATTCGTGTAGATCTTAACTCAGAAGGCAAGAAGTGGTATCAGCTGGCTCAGGCCGATATCTTCATCGTATCTCTAATGCTGACGGCTACTTTTGCACTGCTGTGGTCTTACTCTCAGTCTAACGGTGGTAACGTTGCTGATATGGGGACAACTGCTTTGTGCTTTGCCCTGTTCATCATCTCTGCGACGACCCTGTTCGTACCGTACTGTGGTCCAAGTTTGCTCACATGTTCTTCAAGCCTGCTGCTGCTTTCCAGAAGCGTGTTACCAAGGCTGATGGTTCCAGAGAGAATCTGCCACCTGACTACGATCTGACTGATCCTGCAGTCCAGGCAAAATTCCCGGATATTCCAGAATATATGGGCAAGAACCCTTCATACATGGGCCTGGGTATTAAGCGCGAAACACCTCGCCACTACTAATTCGAAAGCAGGAGAATAATAATGCCAACTTTTGTATATATGACGCGTTGTGATGGCTGTGGTCACTGCGTTGATATCTGTCCTTCGGACATTATGCACATCGATAAAGTGACTCGCCGTGCATACAACATTGAACCCAATATGTGCTGGGAGTGTTACTCCTGCGTAAAAGCCTGCCCAATGAACGCCATTGATGTACGTGGCTATGCAGACTTTGCACCGCTGGGACACTCGGTCCGTGTGAAACGTGATGAGGAGAAGGGCGTTATTGCCTGGCGCATCAAGTTCCGCAACGGCGAAAAGGACATGGAGCTGCTTGCACCTATTACAACAAAGCCATGGGGTACCTGTATTCCCAAGCTTTCTGATGTACAAGGCCCTACCAAGGAAATGCGTGACAGCCAGTTGTTATATAACGAACCGAAGTATATTCGTTTTGATGACGGTGATATCCACACATTGAAATCAAACGGGTTAAAAATGAAAGCAGGGGTGTACTACTAATGGCTTATAAAACAATAATAGAAGACGATATTGATATCCTGGTAGCAGGTGCGGGCCTTGGCGGCACCGGTGCTGCGTTTGA
>JABURU010000302.1 GCA_014762485.1 Gammaproteobacteria bacterium
TTGATCTATATACTCAATTTGAACAAACACTCCCGATATTATCTCAACAGGCGCATGAGCGGGGGATGCAGATAAAACTACAACCAAGCAAGCCGGAGATAAAAATCATCGCCGATCCTGGTCGGGTACAGCAAATTCTGATCAACCTGATCAATAATGCAATTAAATATGGTTACGCCAATACCACTATTCACATTCAAACAATTATTGTTGATAAACATGTTCGTATTTCAGTGAAGGATCAGGGTCCGGGGTTAACGTCGCAACAACAATCTGAGCTGTTTATTCCTTTTAACCGCCTGGGTGCAGACCACAGTGAAATAAAAGGAACCGGGATAGGTCTAGCCCTCAGCAAGCAGCTGGTCGAGCTTATGGCCGGTAAGGTAGGGGTAGACTGCCAACTGGATCAAGGTTGTACCTTCTGGTTCACCCTGCCATTAGCCAAATAAACCATTCATATTTGCCTCCCTGCTCGCAGCGAAAATACCGGCTCTTTCACAACCTGCGTTTTTATCGCTTTTTGACCTACCCCAATTTTATTGTCTATATATTACTTTCGTCCTTCATTTTTTATCCGATATCACCAAGGAGGCAATAGTGGCGAATTTGGAAGATTTTGGAAAAGAAACCTATTTCGAACAACAGGGGTATGAATGGGAACCTCGATTCGAGTCCTATGTAAACAAAAAAGAATGGAAAATATTTAGCAAGGAATACATTGATGATCACTCCTTTGATACTTTACTAGCTAACATGGAAGACGATGTGACTCCTTCCCAGTGGAAGATTTACGTTAACACCGAGTCATCTGAAGACGTACATAATATGCGGCGGCATTATGGCAGCGGACAGTCTGTCCAGCCATCTTCTTAATAAAAAAGCCCGGGCATGCCGGGCTTTTTTATAATTAACGATCAGCGACAGCTCAAATCGAATCAGGCTCAAAGTCAACCATCGTATCGACGTCGGCCTCATAGTCCACGCCATCGAAGCCAAAACCGAAGAGTCGCAGGAACTCATCTTTATAACCTTGATAATCGGTTAACTCAAACAGGTTTTCAGTCGTCACGTTTGGCCAGATATCCTTAACGGTATTCTGTACCTCATCACGTAATTCCCAGTCATCCATACGGATACGCTGCTCATCATCAAGCTCGGCACCACCATCCTGATAAATCTGACTACGGAACATACGATCAATCTGCTCTAGCACCCCCTCGTGGATACCCTGCTCCTTCATTACTTTAAATGACATGGCTATGTACAGGGGCATCACGGGGATCGCCGCCGAGGCCTGGGTCACAACAGACTTAAGAACCGCGACGTTGGCGCTACCATTTACCACGGCCAGTTTTTCACGCAAGGCAGCGGCCGCACGATCCATGTCTTCCTTCGCCTTACCCAGCGCACCGTGCCAGTAGATAGGCCAGGTGATGTCGGTGCCGATATAGCTATACGATACGGTCTTGACGCCATCGGCCAGTACGCCGGCGTCCATCAGCGCCTGCATCCACAGTTCCCAGTCCTGCCCCCCCATCACGGTAACAGTGTTGGCGATCTCTTCGTCGCTAGCCGGCTCTATCTCGGCCTCGATAATCTGATCCTTGGAGGTATCGATCGCCGTCGCCCGATAAACCTCACCGATGGGCTTTAACGCAGAGCGAACCAGTTCCCCCGTATCGGGTAATTTACGTACTGGAGAGGCCAATGAGTAGACCACCATGTCTACCTGCCCCAGGTCTTCCTTAATGGTCTCGATCACCTTGTCGCGCATCTCATGGGAGAAGGCATCGCCATTGATGCTCTTGGCATACAGGCCGGCCTCGTGAGCCGCCTGCTCAAACGCCCAGGAATTATACCAACCCGCTGAACCTGGCTTTTTCTCGGTAGGGGCCTTCTCCAGAAACACGCCCAGTGTGGCGGCGTTAGAGCCAAAGGCAGCCGTAATACGTGAAGCAAGACCATAGCCAGTAGACGAACCAATCACCAATACCTTCTTGGGGCCATTGGCAATCTCGCCCTTCGCCTTTACCTTATCAATCTGCTCCTGCACGTGCGCCTGGCAGCCGGTGGGATGAGTGGTGGTACAAATAAATCCGCGAATTTTAGGTTGAATAATCACAGCTCGAAATTCCTACAAAATTATCGATGGTTGTCGGTTAGATAGACGCCATTATGACACATAACCACACGCCATGAGTGCGCAGGGATTCTCACCACGACACTTTCCACCCCTTCAATTCGCAATACCCAAGCGTGCAACTATGATATTTGCATCTATACTCTGATGAATATAAGCGAACCCCCAAAACCAGACAGGAGCACAATATGGCCATCTATACCTGTGATATATGTGGAATGAGCATAGGCACTATGACCTGCGGCAAATGTGGTAAAGAGCTAGTACATCAAACCATTACCGAAGATAGTGGTGAAACTGTGCATGTCGCGGCCTGTCCCGACGGACACGGAATGGTTAAATCTCCCCTTTGCTGTGGCCAGGATATGGTTTGTAATACAAAATAAGTTGCTAGCGAGTAGGGCGCCGGTCTGGAACGGATGGTCAAGCGTAGTTTGACCGGCCAAAATACATAAACACCATTCGCATTACGGTAAAAACAATGATAGCTAGACTAGCCTGGACGTACTGGAGTAATGGCATCCTCTCCAACAACCGTCGTCCAGGGGCGTATTTTCCAGCTGGTTACCAAGCCATTCTTCACATAGGGATCGGATTTCACAAAGGCCTCGATCAACTCTGGCGAGTCAGCTTTAAACATGAGAACCGCGCCATCTACCGGGTCGGCAACCACACCGCCGAGGATTAACGCTCCTCGTTGCTGATACTCCCACGCCAGGCCAAGGTGCTCATCTCTAAACGCTTCGCGTCGCTCCAGGTAATCCGCCACATAATTATAAAAAAGCAGGTAATGCATCATTACTCCCCCAGTATTATCACTGGGTGATTTTATCGGAAGCTGGAAAAAAAGGCTTGCCGGGATTAGTCTTTTTCAGCCCACTCCCTGAGCTTGACCTTTAGCTTCTTTTCGATCTTTTCACCAATTTCTTTCCAGTCCTCGTCGACCCCTTTATTCCCTTCATCCTGCGCCCACTCTTTTAACTTGCGCATGATCTTTTGCTCTACTTTATCGCTAATATCATCCCACTCCTTATCCCGCGCCTTTTGTTTCGGGGACTTATATATCACCTTCTTACTTCCGCCCCACAGGCAGGCAACCCCAATGAGAAAACCAAAATCATACCAGCCGCCAGTATTACTAATCTCATATACCTGGATATTATCGTTAAAAATATGAATAACCAGGCTAATAAAAGAGATAATGCCATGCCACAATCCATACCAAAAGCCAGCCGGGGATTGCTGACCAAATTGTGCATCACCCGCTGCACACGCCGTCAGTAACAAGGAGGCCAATAGGATATATAATGATTTAGGAATTAATTGAACTGGTGTCACCATATCGATTCCATTCGTTAATGATAATCATAGCGGCAGTGAAAGATTCTTTAGATAAAGAAAACCATATTAATATTTTAGCTGTTAATCTCGCGATGGATAGCCGCTCACATGAGCATTAATACTCAAAATATTTTGAGCAGTTTTTACTGTCAAAAAAGGGGAGGACAACATACTCTCCCTTATATATCGGAATATATCCCATCAAGCTTTCCATGCCACTTCATTGAGATTCGATTATCTACTTATTATCCCCGTAGCAATGGCTAACCGCTTTTCCGTATCCACTATGTCTTTTTTGATTCGAGCAAACTTTTACCATGCGCAGCGGATTTAACCTTATAAGCCGTGCCATCCTTAATTACGTATTTCCAACTAAGGTGTTCAGAATCGGCCAGGTCCTCAGGTGTGACACTTAGCAACGCCTTTTCTGATGGTGAACCCGTTAATTCCTTATGGAACAGTACACTGTCCATGGCCTCGGGGGGGAGCTTTTCATTATCAATTAGTTTCTGTGCCGTCGTGAAGTATCCATACTGAATAAAACCACTACAAATAAACTGGTTCGGGATACGCTTATTTTTAATTGCCTCGCTAATCTTCGGCCGACGTATTTTGAAATACATTTTGGCCAGTTTATCCAGAGCAATTTTGAAAATGGTCGAAAAATCGTAATCAGCTTTAATGTAATTCAGCATGTAACCACGCACCATGCTACGCTCTATATCCTGAAACCAGTCCGTTTCCAGACGCAATATCGCAATGGGCTTACTCTTCTTATGGGTGCCGCCATAGTGTTGAAAGGATGTAATATCGACACCGGAAGTAACCGACTCAATCAGAAAGCTACGTTCAAATCCAAGATCGCGACTCGGCACCAGGAATACCAGGGCAGCATGGCTGAATCATATACAAATATAAGAACCCAAGAGACTAGACAAGAGATCGTAAGCAGTAGTAAGCAGGAGAAATAAAAAA
>JABURU010000221.1 GCA_014762485.1 Gammaproteobacteria bacterium
TTTCTAATATAGGATGCAATGGATGAAATGGGGACTCACCCAAAAGGCTACGGCACTGATGCTAGGGGCATTGATGTTGATGGCGAGTGCGTTAATTGGTCTTTTTTACTTCATATCGTTGAAGTCCATAGAGGTCGAGCTTAAGTCTCAGCTGGCCCTGACCACCAATGTTGAAACCAATCGCCTTTACGGCCAGATAGAACATCTAAAAAAAGATGCATTAGTGCTGGCATCACTGGGTGAGCTTAAGCAGTATGCAAAACGGGACTCATCCTCATCAACGCAATCCTATGATCAAAATCGTTCTGTCATCATCTCGATCTTTTCCAGCCTGATAAAAGAAAAGCGTGACTATTATCAAATTCGTTTTGTTGACTTGAACGGAATAGAGAGAATCAAACTACAACGTGATGATGAGTCGGTACGCGTGATTGATGAACAGTTTTTACAGGACAAATCATCCAAAGACTATGTGCAGAATGGTTTAAAACTCAAGCCTTCAAAAATATATATATCGAATATTTCGCTAAACCGTGAGTTCGGGAAAATACAGAAACCTCAAATACCCGTCATCAGGATCGTTGCGCCTATATATTCAGATGATAATGAAAAACTGGGCCTGGTGATCATTAACTATAATATGTACAAAACCTTGACCGGCCTGAAGTTCGATCTCTATGCCAACCGAGTGAATCTGTTTATTACCAATCAGTATGGTGACTATCTCGAACATCCTGATCTAACCAAGAGCTTTGGTTTTGAGTATGGGCGACGTTATACCTTACAGGATGATTTCCCATTTCTGGAAAGCTTGTTTACTAGCTCGGTAAAGAAAAGTACTTCTATTGTTAGTTATGAAAATGAACGTTTTATTAGCGCCTATCAACGAGTCGTGCTGGAAAGAGAGCAGCCTGATAACTATGTGGTAATAGGGCTGCTATCCCCATACGAGGTACTGATCGAAAACCAGATAAAGAATCTAAATCGCCATATCCTCATTGCTTTCACACTTACCTTGCTGTTGTTGTCTCTGGCCTATATATGGTTTAAGCGCACTTTCCAGCCTATTGGGCAAATTGTTGAGGATATCAACGCCTATCGTATGGGAGGTGATATAGGACAATTGCCCGAACAACGCGGAGATGAAATCGGTGTGCTCGCGAGGGCATTTCGTGAGCTGAGTTCTCGTATTGATGAAAGTCATTATAAGTTGACCCTGTTAAACGAAGATCTGGAAAGTCAGGTGCAAAGTCGTACTAGTGATTTGAATGAATCACGAAAGATGTTGCAATACGTGCTGGACACGATACCTGCTCGTGTTTTCTGGAAAGATATAGATGGTAATTACCTCGGCTGTAATCAGCTGTTCGCAAATGATGCAGGCCTGGAGTCCCCTAACCTGATCGTAGGTAAAAGCGACTATGATATGCCCTGGAAAGAACAGGCGGAATCATTTAGAGCGGATGATAAAAGGGTAATCGATAGTCATCAGCCTTTATTGCATATCGAAGAGCCGCAAAGCAGGCCAAATGGCTCAGTTAACTGGCTGGAGACCAGTAAAGTTCCACTGGTTGATGCCAATGACAATACTATTGGTATCCTCGGCACTTATCATGATATTACCCAACGCCGCGAAGCGGAACTGGCATTAAGCCAGTTTAAATCAACACTAGATCAGACGATGGACTGTGTCTTTATGTTTGATGCAGATGAGTTAAAGTTTACCTATTTTAATCAGGGTGCGCTCAACCAGGTCGGTTATACAGAAGCAGAGATGTATGACATGCATCCCTATGATATTAAGCCGTTATATAGTCAGGAAGAATTTGAAAACATGATTGCCCCGATGCTGGCGGGTAAGCAGAATGTGGTCAATTTTGAGACTATCCATCAGCATAAAAACGGTGAACTGATACCGGTTGAGATTATGCTGCAATATATACATGGCGAAAATGAACTGCCTCGTTTTGTTGCTCTGGTGCGCGATATTACCGAGCGTAAGAAAATTGAAAACATGAAGAGCCAGTTTATCTCTACGGTTAGTCATGAATTACGTACCCCACTCACCTCGATACGAGGTGCTATAAGCTTGATTCGCGGCGGCGTGGTTGAAGGGCTGCCAGATAATCTGAAAACGATGCTGGATATTGCAGGCAATAATACTGAGAGATTGTTACTGCTAATCAATGACATCCTGGATATGCAGAAGATAGAGTCAGGTGAAATGGCTTTCCGTTTTCGTAATGTTAGCCTGTTGCCGATATTACAACATGCCATTGATGACAATGCTGGCTATGCCTCGCAACACAATGTGACGTTCAAGCTGGAACATACTGTCGATACAAATGTGTATGTGGATCCGGATCGCATTGCCCAGGTTATGAATAATCTGATGTCGAATGCGGCAAAGTTCTCGCCGGATGGTGAAGAGGTTAATATTTCAGCGGCTAGTCACGGTAATGTTGTCAGGATATCGGTTTCGGATCATGGTCCAGGTATCCCGGAGCAGTATCACGAAACCATCTTCGAGCAATTCACCCAGGCTGAAAATGTGATGACCAAGTCGATAAAAGGCACCGGGCTGGGACTTAGTATTACCAAGGCCATCGTTGAGAAACATGGCGGTCGAATCGACTTTATTTCTGGTGAAGGGGCGGGGACAACATTCTACTTTGATCTACCACTACAGGAAGAGCGTCCAAATACAGAAGAGGGTATGCCAAGGTTACTGGATAGTAATCACCAGCCTTGTATGTTGATCGTGGAAGATGAGCCGGATATTGCCATCTTGTTACAAAGGATGCTGGCACATGATGGTATTAATGCCGATATAGCCCATACGGCAAAAGAGGCCCGGCAACTGTTAGGCGAGAGGGCTGAACAATATATTGCGATGACACTGGATATACGTTTGCCGGATGATAACGGTATACACCTGTTAGAAGAAGTGAATCGCAACAAGAGTACACGACACATAAAAGTCATTATAGTTTCGGTGGAGGCGGATGAGTTAAAACGTCGTTTGCACGGCTCGGCCATGAAAGTGGAAGACTGGATCAGCAAGCCCATAGATGAGACCCGATTAACCTATGTGATTACAAAACTAGGGCAACAGGTCGATCTGCCTAGCGTATTACATGTTGAAGATGATGACTCTGTTTCTTCGGTGGTGCGTGGCATGATCGGTAAAGATGTCAATCTCGCTCAGGTTGCAACCCTGGAAGATGCGCGTTTGCAATTACACAATAAAACATTTGATCTTTTACTGCTGGATATCGGTCTGCCAGATGGTTCCGGGCTGGAGCTACTTAATGATCTGGATAGCCAGGAGATTCCACCTCATGTGGTGATCTTTTCTGCCTATGATGTGTCAGATGAAATGGCCAACAAGGTGGACGAGGTATTGACCAAGTCGAAGACGGATAATGAAACCCTGCAGGTGACGATACGGAAGTTATTACAAACCTGATTAGTGCTGAATAAGAGCCGGCGATGAAGCTTCATCGCCGGGAGATATCACCTATAGACCCGCTTCGGTGGCTTTACGCAGCTGTTCGACCTGCTTCATGACCAGGGCTATGGCGTCGGTGTAGGGTACTACCCCCGCCTGGCGAATAATTTTCTTACCTTCTCGACTTTGTGCATAACGAATAAAGTCCCTGACGATAGGGTTGTCTGTATTTCGGTGTGTTACCAGGTACAGAGGGCGATATAACAAGTATTCACCGCTTTTAATATTTTCGTAACTGGGCTCTTTACCAGCCAGTTTTAATATTTTGACATTACGCTTTTTGGCGCTACTAATACCGGTAGTAGCAATGGCATTAATATTAGCTTCCACTGCTTTTTCTAGCGGGCCTGATGAACGTACAATCTTGGCACTGCTGGTAAAGTTTTGATCATAATCGGCAAATACCAGCTCTCTTAAGGTTCGACCGACACCGGATAATTTTCCCTTACGTGCATACAGTTGAATAGGCGCGTCATGCCCGCCTAGCTGTTTCCAGTTGGAGGTTCTTCCCAGATAGACATTGCGCATTTGGTGTAATGAGATGTTATCGACCGGATTGTTGCGATTGGCGATCATCACCAGTGCATCCCAGGCGAGAGGGATCTGCTGAACCTTTATTTCTTCCTGGTGACTATCCAACGCGACACGGCAAGCGCCGCCCATGTCACTTTTGCCCAGCGCGGTTTCACGAATGCCCTTCGTGGCACCGCCGCCTTTTAAAATGATTTTGTGCCCAGTTTTCTTTTCATAGGCGGCGGCCAGCTCTGACATAAATGCCTTTTTGGTAATACCACAGCCTACCCACAATATTTCGGCGGAAAAAGCCGGAGCCGATACCATCAACATGAGTGGGATCGCTACGAATGAAAACGGACGGTGCAAACCTTTAATCAACGAAAGCATAAAACCTCTCCATGATTCTATTTAT
>JABURU010000328.1 GCA_014762485.1 Gammaproteobacteria bacterium
GCGAGCCGGAATATTTCACCGACCTGGGCAAAGGCGGTGAGCTCAGCCGCTCGGCCTACCTGAAAAACCAGCTGCAAGCCGCCTATAACGGGCAACGCTGGCGATTCAGTGGGGCCGTCCAGCACTTCCAGACCCTATCGGGTGTTGAGCCATATCAACGCGCGCCACAATTAAAGCTCGCGCTAAAACCATCAGGGAAGAATAGTGTTAACCTGATTTTTACCAACGAATATAACTATTTTGACAGCGACGAGCGGAACATTATCGGTTCCCGCTCGGATCACACACTGGGGCTGAGTTACCCATATACCTCGACCGCGACCTTTATCACCCCGACCATTAAATGGCGTACCACCCAGTACAGCACCGAAGATAAGAGCGCCAGTACCACCTCCGATTATGAGCGTAGCCTGCCGATCTTTAGTCTCGACAGCGGGCTATTTCTGGAGCGACAGGTATTCAACAACGGCTACACGCAAACCCTGGAGCCACGACTCTATTATCTTAATGTGCCCTATCGGGATCAGTCCGCCATTCCTGTGTTTGATACCTCCGAGAGGCGCCTGTCATTTGGCCAATTATTTAGTGATAGCCGATTTAATGGCGCGGATCGTATCGGCGACAGCCAACAATTGAGCATTGCCGTCAGCAGCCGTTTTTTGTCCAATCAAGACGGCAAAGAACGTTTCACTGCCAAGCTGGGACAAATTCTCTATTTTGCGGATCGCCAGGTACAGCTTCCTGGTATCACCACAGATAACACGGCCGCATCGGAATATGCCGCCGAACTAAGCAGTGTTATTAGCCAAAGCTGGAACTGGAAAGGCACCATATTGTGGGCCCCGGAAACCGAGAAGACGCATGATGGGGCCATACGCCTACAATATAAACCCGACTCGCGACACATTTTTAACGCCGACTACCGTCTTCGGACAAATGAAACCAATGTTGCCAACAACCTGCATCAATATAATCTTTCCGGTTTCTGGAAACTTAACCCGAAGTGGCAACTATTTGGTCGTTATCAATTCGACCGCCTGAAACAGTTACCGCTGGAGGTACTGGCTGGATTTGGCTACGAAAGTTGCTGCTGGGCGGTGCGACTAATGCATCGTGAGATCTTACCCGCGGGAGAAACCGAAACCTCATCCAGCCTGCTGTTTGAATTTGAGTTTAAGGGCCTGGCCTCGGTCAACGGCAAGCGCCTCAACAATTATCTGAAAGATGGTATCCTAGGCTACCAACCATAACCAACGTTTGTGAGAGCTATAAAAAAGATGTCCCGTTTGTACAGTTTGCTACTACTCGCACTACTTGTCTCCCCTGCCTCTGCCAAGGAGCAAGAGCTGGATTCTATCGTGGCGGTCGTCAATGATGATGTTGTTCTTAAAAGCGAGCTGGACACTGCTCTCAATAAAGCTCGAAGAGAGTTTACGAGTAACTTTAACCGCTCCATTCCGCGTGAAGAAATTTTACAACAAAGGGTACTAGAAAGCGTCATCATCAAACGTCTGCAACTGGGTATGGCCCAAAAGATGCGCCTATCCATTGATGAGCGCTCACTCAATGACTCCTTGCTATCCATTGCCAAGCGAGAAGGCTTACCAGGTTTAAGTGGATTAAAAAATGAAATTACCAAACAGGGACTCAGCTATGCTGATTACCGAGAAGACCTCCGTGAGCAGTTGTTAATCCAGCAACTATACAGACGAACCATTACCCCCTCGGTTAGTGTCAGTGAGCAGGAAGTGGACAACTACGTCGCCAACCTGCAGGCTCAGGGCCAGTTAAATGTTGAATACCGCTTGAGTCACCTCCTGATCGAGATCCCTCAAGCAGCAAAAAATAAACAAATAGACACGCTCAAAAACAAAGCCAACAAGCTGCACACACGCTTACTTAACGGGGAAGACTTTTCCCAGCTCGCGGTCAAAGAGTCGGCCGGGAAGAACGCACTTAAAGGTGGTGACATGGGCTGGATTAAATCGAGCCAGTTGCCCTCCCTGTTTAGCCCAGTTGTCCCAGGCATGAAACGTGGTGATATCAGTGAAATAATCCGTAGCCCCAGCGGTTTCCACATCATCAAGTTACAAGATATTCGCAGTAGCGGTAGTCAAACCCAGGATCTCAACGCGCTAAAGGCTCGTTTAAGAAACGATATTTTCCAGCGTAAATTCAATGAGCAACTGGACCAATGGCTACGCCAGATACGCTCAGAAGCCTACATCGAAATACGCCTGTAGCGATTATCATGAAACAACCCCATCCACGCCCATTACTGGTCACCGCGGGTGAACCAGGCGGTATTGGTCCAGATCTCTGCATCCAGCTAGCACAGCAGCAACAGAGCCACCCCTGGGTAGTGGTCAGCGATCCAGAGTTATTACAGCAACGCGCCTCAATACTCGGTTTGCCAGTACAAATACACCGCGTAGAACAACAGACTCACATTGAGTCACACCAGGCCGGCCACCTATACGTGCTGCCTGTATCCCTGCATGCACCTGCCCGGTGTGGAAAGCTGAACCCGGATAACGCACCTTTTGTACTGGAGACACTGGATATTGCCATTGCGGCCTGCCAGCAAGGTCATTATGCCGGTATCGTTACCGCACCATTGCATAAAGGCATCATTAACGAGGCCGGCATCCCGTTTACGGGGCATACGGAATACCTGGCGCAAAAGACCAATACCTCACAGGTCGTAATGATGCTGGCGACAGAAGGACTGCGCGTGGCATTGGTCACCACACACCTGCCATTATCACAGGTCAGCCAGGCAATAACCCCGTCTCTACTGTCCAGTGTGGTCGACATCCTTAATCACGACCTACAAACCAGGCTGGGTATCGAGCAACCCAACATCCTGGTTTGCGGCCTGAATCCTCATGCCGGTGAAGGTGGCCATATGGGACGAGAAGAGATCGAGATCATCGAACCTGTACTGGAACGTAAGCGCGTTGAAGGTATGAAGCTATTTGGCCCGTTACCTGCAGACACCTTGTTTACTCCACGCCATTTACAAAACGCCGATGCCGTGCTGGCGATGTATCATGATCAGGGATTACCGGTTTTAAAGCATATGGGTTTTGGTAATGCGGTAAACGTCACCCTAGGTTTGCCAATCATTCGCACCTCGGTTGATCACGGTACCGCATTGCACCTTGCTGGTACGGGCAAGGCCGATATCGGCAGCCTGCAATATGCGATGCACTATGCTGTTCAAATGATTCAGGCAGGACAAGTTAATGCGTGACACACAACATCGTGCCAGAAAACGGTTTGGCCAAAACTTCCTGCATGATCAGAACATCATCCAGCGTATTACCGCGGCCATCTCCCCGCAAGAGGGGGAACACCTGATAGAAATTGGCCCCGGCAAAGGCGCGATGACCCAATCCGTGCTGGAATATATTGAGCGGATGGACGTGGTAGAACTGGATCGCGATCTGATCCCGATCCTCACAGACAGGTTCGCTGACCAGATTACAATACATAACACCGATGTACTGAAGTTTGATTTCTGCCAGGCACGACATAACGATCAACCACTGCGGGTGATAGGCAACCTTCCCTACAACATCTCAACCCCCATCCTGTTCCATTTAATGGAGCAACTGGCCTGCATCAAGGATATGCACTTTATGCTGCAAAAAGAGGTGGTCGAGCGCATGGCCGCCACACCAGGAAACAAGGATTACGGCCGCCTGAGCATTATGTTGCAGTACTTCTGCCGAGTGGAAAAACTGTTCCTGGTACCTCCCGGTGCCTTTAATCCCCCTCCCAAGGTGGATTCAGCGATCGTCCGGCTGATCCCTCACGAGCAACCCCCGGTGGAACTGGAGTCTAGCGAAACACTATCCAGGCTCGTCAAACAGGCTTTTAGTCAGCGTCGTAAAACCTTGCGCAATACCCTCAAGGGCTTGCTTAATGATGCGGACTTTGAGGCCTGTGATGTCGACGCCAGCTTACGCCCAGAACAGCTATCATTGGAGCAGTTCGCCAGACTGGCGAACCGCTATACGGAGCCTCATCAGTAACCCGCGGATATACTTAAATATCTGTGCACCAGCTCTAAGAAAACTCGGCAAACTGCCGATAATATGTTGATAGACAACCGATAAATTCATGGATCAGAGTTTTGCCGATATCTAGCGATCATCAAAAGCTGCTTTTTTTTCAGGTTGGCCCTGTTAAGGGTTGCCTGTTTAGTAATGAAATCGTTACCCTGATCCCTCCACCGAAAAAAGAGACCGCAGGGCGTACCGGCCGCCTGCCTGGAATCTTCCGTCACGATCAACGTATCGCCCGTGTAATTGATATGCGGGTTAAATTTGGCCTCTCGCCGTCATCGCCTGATTCCGGAAAAATCATCCTGGCCGAGATCGACAAAGGCCTTTTCGCCTTTTGGGTCGATAATATTCTTAC
>JABURU010000110.1 GCA_014762485.1 Gammaproteobacteria bacterium
ATACAGAAGCTGGCACTAAAAACTCCACAAGGCGAGTGTCAGGTGGAACTGAAATTACCAGGTCGCCATAACGTATTAAATGCCCTGGCCGCGACGGCCGTCGCCATCTCTGCCGGAGCCAGTCTGACGGATGTTCGCCATGGCCTGGAGGCGATGCAGCCTGTAGCCGGCCGTTTGCATCCACAGACAAGCGAGTCCGGTGCGGTGGTGATCGATGACACCTATAATGCCAACCCCTCTTCATTGCAGGCTGGAATAGATGTGTTGACCTCTTATGCCGGCAAGCACCTGCTGGTATTGGGTGATATGGGAGAGCTGGGTGAGGACTCTCAGGAGATGCATGCCGAGATGGGAGCTTATGCCCGTCAGGCCGGGGTGCATGAACTATTCTGCCTGGGAGAATTAAGTCATGCCGCGGCAGACGCTTTTGGTCAAGGCGCCGAATGTTTCACCGAAAAGACCGCGTTGATTAACGCGCTTAAACAACACATGGCCGAAGGTATGACCATATTGATCAAGGGCTCCCGACGTATGCGTATGGAACAGGTGGTGCAGGCGTTGGTAAAAAACGGGGAGGCAAAAGAATAATGCTGGTCTATTTAGCGGACTACTTATCACAATTCTATAGCGGGTTTAATGTATTTCAGTACCTGACACTGCGAGCCATTCTAGGTGTACTGACCGCGCTGGGGATTTCGTTTCTAATTGGCCCATGGATGATTCGTCATCTGAGCTTCAAGCAGTCGGGCGGACAGCCTATACGTGATGATGGGCCTGAATCACACCTGGAGAAGGCCGGTACCCCAACCATGGGTGGTACCCTGTTGATTGTTGCCATCGGCATCAGCACGCTGCTGTGGTCTGACCTGAGTAACCACTATGTCTGGGTGGTTCTGGCCGTGATGTTTGCCTTCGGTGTGATTGGTTTTGTCGATGATTACAAGAAACTGATTGCCCGTGATCCAAAAGGTCTGGCCTCTCGTTATAAATATTTCTGGCAGTCGGTGTTTGGCCTGGTGGTGGCCATCTATCTTTACCGTCATGCCGTGACGCCAGCTGAGACCACATTGATCATTCCGTTCGTCAAGGATGTCGCCATCGAGTTGGGGTTGATGTACATCGTCCTGACTTATTTTGTCATCGTCGGCACCAGTAATGCGGTCAACCTGACCGATGGCCTGGATGGCCTGGCAATTATGCCGACGGTGATGGTCGGCGGTGCGCTGGGGATTTTTGCCTATCTCAGTGGTAACACGGTGTTCGCCAATTATCTGGGCATACCCTATGTGTCAGGTACCGGTGAGCTGGTGATATTTTGTGGTGCCTTGATTGGTGCGGGCCTGGGTTTTCTCTGGTTTAACGCCTATCCGGCAATGGTCTTTATGGGAGACGTCGGCGCCCTGGCCCTGGGGGCCGCGCTGGGTGTGCTGGCGGTGTTGGTGCGACAGGAGTTGGTACTGGTGATCATGGGTGGTGTGTTCGTGATGGAGACGATCTCGGTCATCCTGCAGGTGGGCTCATTCAAGCTGACAGGTAAGCGCATCTTCCGCATGGCACCACTGCATCACCATTTTGAATTAAAAGGCTGGCCCGAACCTCGGGTCATCGTACGTTTCTGGATCATTACCGTGATCCTGGTGTTAATCGGTTTGGCGAGTTTGAAGATACGTTAATGGCTGCAAGCGCAACAGATATGAATGTCATATTGAAAAACGGTCTGCCCGATGTCCACTACACCGTAGTGGGGTTGGGTAAAACCGGACTCTCCTGTACCCGTTTCCTGGCGAAGCGAGGTTTGCAGGTGTCTGTTGTCGATAGTCGTAATACCCCACCGGGCCTGGCTGAACTGCAAGCTGAATACCCTGAGATGGTCATCCATACCGGTGGTTTTGATGCCGCAACGATGAGTGACTCAGACATCCTGGTTGTCAGTCCGGGTATTTCCATCAAGGAGCCGGCGATACAGGCCGCGCATGATGCCGGTGCCGAGCTGGTTGGTGATGTGGAGTTATTTGCCCGCCTGGCCAAGGCTCCGGTGATTGCCATTACCGGCTCCAATGGTAAGAGCACGGTGACGGACCTGTTAGGTGAAATGGCCAAGGCGTCGAACAAAAGGGTTGGTGTTGGCGGCAATATCGGTACCCCGGTACTGGAATTGTTGGATGATAAGTACGAGTTGTATGTGCTGGAGCTTTCCAGCTTCCAGTTAGAAACCACCCATAGCCTCAATGCCGTGGCCGGTACGGTGCTGAATATCAGTGCTGATCACATGGATCGCTACGACAGTCTGGATGAATACGCGGCGGCAAAACAAAGTATTTTCCGTGGTGACGGTGTGATGGTGATCAATGCTGACGACACGGTGGTGGCTGATATGGCTGAGCCGGGGCGCAAGATAATCCGCTTTAGTCTGCATCATCCTGTTGAAGGGGACTACGGTCTACTGACACAGAGTGGTGAGAATTGGCTAGCCAAAGGTGCTGAACCTTTGATGAGCGTTGATGAGTTGAAGTTACCAGGTCGACATAATCAGGCCAATGCGCTGGCCGCTCTTGCCCTGGGAGACGCCGTGGGCCTGGAGCGTGCAGCGATGCTAAAGGCGCTTCAGAACTATGCCGGGTTATCTCATCGTACCCAGTGGGTGGCAAAGATAAATGGTGTGGACTGGTACAACGACTCCAAGGGTACCAATGTTGGTGCCACTGTGGCCGCCATTGCCGGGCTGGATGAGAAATTGATCCTGATCGCCGGTGGTGAAGGCAAGGGGGCGGATTTCTCACCGTTAAAGGATGCCGTTCGTGACAAGGTTGAAGCGGTCATTTTGATTGGTCGTGATGCCAGGAAAATTGCAGATGTCCTGGCTGAGTGTGTTGCCGTCAGTTTTGCCGACACGATGGAAGAGGCTGTGGAGTTAGCCGCGCAAAAAGCAACGGCTGGAATGAGTATATTGTTATCCCCCGCCTGTGCCAGTTTCGATATGTTTGACAGCTATGGACACCGTGGCGAGGTATTCATGCAGGCAGTAAAGAGGTTGAGCAATGACAATTGAAGCCGCTCATACTTCTTCGTACACACACGGTCAGGCAAAAAGTGTGGCCGAAAGCCGTTTTGACATGCCGTTACTGGTGGCATTGCTATTTTTGCTCGGGCTGGGGATGGTGATGGTGGCATCAGCCTCAATTGATATGGCGGATCGACGACTGGGTCAGCCACTTTACTACCTGATTCGCCAGTCGATATTCGTTGGTATTGGACTAAGCGTGGCCTGGGCAATATTGCGCCTGGATCTGAATTTCTGGAAACGCAGTGGAGCGGGCTTATTAGTTGTTGGCTTTGTCTTATTAGTGCTAGTGCTAATAGTCGGGCGTGAGGTGAACGGCAGTATTCGCTGGTTGAGTGTTGGTCCCTTTAATGTGCAGGTATCAGAGTTGTTCAAGCTGTTCATGATTCTCTACCTGGCCGGTTATATGGAGCGCCGCCTGGATGAGGTTCGTTCTACCGCCTCTGGTTTCCTCAAACCGATGGCGGTATTGGGACTGGCTGCATTTCTGTTGCTGCTGGAACCAGACTTCGGTGCTGCCGCGGTACTGGGGGCTACGGTATTGGGTATGTTATTCCTTGCTGGTGTCAGGCTGCGGTTATTTGGATTACTGGTATTGGTGGTGGCTGCTTTGGTGGCCGCCCTGGTTGCCTCTGCTCCGTATCGTATGCAGCGCCTGACGGCCTTTATGGACCCCTGGGCGGATCCTTTCAACAGTGGTTTCCAGCTGACACAGGCCTTAATTGCCATTGGTCAGGGTGAATGGCTGGGTTCCGGGCTGGGTGGCAGCATACAGAAACTGTTTTATCTACCCGAAGCGCATACGGATTTTCTTTTTGCGGTGATGGCCGAGGAGTTTGGCCTGGTAGGCAGTGTGGCACTGATCCTGGTATTTGCCTATGTCACCTGGCGAGTATTTTGTATCGGCAAACGGGCCAATGAAGCTGGCAAGTTATTTGAAGCCTATCTGACCTATGGCATCGGGTTATGGTTTGGTTTGCAGGCCTTCATCAATATTGGTGTGAACATGGGGGTGTTGCCGACCAAGGGGCTAACCCTGCCACTGATGAGTTATGGCGGCAGTAGCATCGTCGTGATGTGTATGGCGATGGCCCTGGTGTTGCGCGTGGATTTTGAAACGCGCTTCCCGCGCCAGGCCAAGATGGGGGAGAAACCATCATGGTGAGGCGGGTGATGATTATGGCGGGTGGCACCGGCGGGCATGTGTTCCCGGCACTGGCCGTAGCGCACGAGTTGCAGCAACAGGGGGTAGAAGTCAGTTGGCTAGGTACCCGTGCCGGGCTGGAAGCTATACAGGTTGCCAGGGCCGGTATCCCGATCGCTTACCTCGCTATTAAAGGCATGCGTGGCAAG
>JABURU010000109.1 GCA_014762485.1 Gammaproteobacteria bacterium
GTTCCTGTTTATCTACGGCATCGGCAAGGCACTGACCGGCGTAGGCGCGACCATCGCTGCCGGTAACCACTTATGCAATGGCATCAACGCGGCCTTGCCGATGCCGTAGCTAAACAGGAACAGCAGGATGCCGATGACCGGTTCACCGATGTGCTCGGAGAGAATGCCGCCGTCACGGAAATCCACCGTACCGGCGAGGCTCCATGTCCAGATGATCGCCAGCAGGAAGAAGCCGATGGATGAACCCATCAGGATGGCCAGGTAGGTGCGTGCACCTTTCTTCGCATTCTCATTACCTTTATGCGCCACCAGCGGGTAGGTGGAGATACTTAAGATCTCGTAGAACACGAACAGGGTAAACAGGTTGGCGGAGAACGCCAGGCCCAGGGTACTACCGATGGCGATGGCAAAGCAGGCATAAAAACGGGTTTGATTCTTCTCTTTATTGCCCCGCATGTAGCCGATGGAGTAAAGCGTGTTCACTATCCATAACAGACTGGCGATGCCGGCGAACATCATGCCCAAGGGCTCAATAGAGAAGTGTAACCAGACACCGGGCAGAGGCTCGGCAAGTTTGTAATCGATAGCCGCACCTTGCATGAACTGTTCAAGTAACGGTAACACCGTTACGAACAATACTATGGCGGTGATCACAGACAACCATTCACGCGCATGTCCACCGGCAACCCGTGCATTACCAAACAGCATGATTAACACCGCACCGATAAACGGTATGATGATACTGTACATCATGAGTTCAACCGCGCTCATGGTGAGACTCCCAGTAATTGTTGTGCAGTGGATTCAGCCACACCGACGGTCAGGCTGGTATCGATACCAAAGTAGATATTGGCCAACACCAGGAACCAGGTGCCGAGCAATAAACTCATCGGCGCTTCTTGTTTAGTGATCTTTTCATCACCTTCCTGGAAGTAACCTTGCTCCACCAGTTTCCAGACATAAACCAGCGCAATCAGTGAACCAACTAAGACGATGGCCACCAGTAACATATGACCGGCTTCAATCGCCGCGAGGATCAAGTACCACTTACTGATAAAGCCCACGGTCAGCGGTACACCTACCAGGCTCAGGCCACCGATGACGATGGCACCAAAGGTCCATGGCATACGCTTGCCCAGGCCCTTGATGTTACCCATTAACACGTTGCCCTGTTGATACATCACGCAAGCCAGCGCCATGAACAACGCGGCCTTCATTAAGGCGTGGTTAAACAGGTGTAACAGGCTGGAGGTTAAACCGGCCACCGAGAGGAAGCTGATACCCAGTACCATATAACCCAGCTGCGCTACCGATGAGTAGGCAAACAGTCGCTTGATGTTGTCTTCGTATACCGCACTCATCGAGGCCAGCATGATGGCGGCGATGGCCAGTAACATCAGGATGGCGCTTAATGGTAAGGCGGTAAACGCGTACTCGATGCCGTAAACGGTAAAGATGAAGCGCATTAATACGTACACCGCAACCTTGGTCGCGGTACCGGCGAGGAAGGCGCTAACGATAGACGGTGCATAGGTGTAAGCGTTAGGTAGCCACAGGTGTAACGGGAACAACGCCAGCTTCAGGCTCACACCGACAAACAGAAAGGCAAACGAGGTCATCAACGTACGTGAATTGGATACTTCGGGCAGACGTTGCGCCAGGTCATGCATGTTCAGGGTGCCGGTGACCATGTACATCATGCCGATACCAATCAGGATAAAAGTGGCACCGATGGTACCCATGATCAGGTATTGGTAAGCGGCGGTTAACGCGCGACGGTCACGTCCTAAACTGATCAGGGCGTAACTGGCGATGGAGCTGATCTCGAGGAAGACAAAGACGTTAAACGCATCCCCGGTAATGGTGATACCCAGCAGGCCAGCAAAGCATAACAGGTAGGCGGTATAGAAATGCGAAAGTCGTGCCGTTTCGATTTCTTTCTCAATACTTTTGCGACCACCCAGCAATACCAGTGAGCTGATGCTGGCAACGATTAACAATACATAGGCGTTTAAGGTATCGACTCGATACTCTATGCCCCATGGGGCAGCCCAGCCACCCATTGCATAGCTAATGATGTTGCCGTCGGCTGTTTGTTGTAATAGCAGGTAGGCCATTACAGCAGAGAGAATGCTGACGATTAAACTGAATGCCCATAATACAGCGGGGCGTTTAAGCAATACGCAAAGTGGTGCCGCAAGTAACGGCACAACCACTTGCAAGACAGGTAAATGACTACTTATCACAGTGACGCATCCTGTTCATGTATATCTTGTTCTTCGATTGTTCCATAGGCTTCCTGGATGCGCACAATAAGTGCCATCGCTACCGCAGTGGTGGACACGCCAACCACAATCGCGGTGAGGATCAGCACATGGGGTAGCGGATTGGAATAGGGTGCACCACCTTCGATAAGAATAGGCGCGGTACCATTCGCTACTTTACCCATGCTGATGTAAAGCAGGAAAACCGAAGTTTGAAAGATGTTCAAACCAATGACTTTTTTAATCAGGTTTCCTTGTGCAATAACGATATAGAAACCTGTCATCATCAGGAATATGAATATCCAGTAGTTATATAATTCTAAAAAGGTACTCATTGTGATCTCCTGACTTCAGAAAAGGTCAGAAACAGGCTTAGCATAGTGGCGGCCACCGCGATACCGACGCCCAGCTCAACCAGGAAGATGCCGTAATGTTGCCCAGCCAGGTTGTCTTCTGTCAGTACGTTATAGTTGAGGAACTCGCCACCGAGGAACAGGGTCACCACACCGACACCGATATAAAGAATCACACCGGTAACGGCCAACCAGCGTAAGATATGGTTTTGGAATATCTTGCGGGTATTGTCGATGCCATTAATCATGCCGTAGAGAATAAACGCGGCGGCAAAGATTACTCCGGCCTGGAAGCCACCTCCCGGGCCAAAGTCACCATGGAACTGTACATAAAGTGCAAACAGTAAGATCAACGGGATCATGATTTGCGAAACATACAATAGGATAGGGTGGTGCTTAAGATCTTTTAAGTTACCCAGCTCATCTTCACGGTGTTTCACCGAAGAGAGTAACAACATCACCGAGATACCGGCGGTAAAGATCACCACCACTTCGCCCATCGTATCGTAGCTACGATAACTGGCCAGTACCGAGGTTACTACGTTGGGCATACCCACTTCGTTAATGCTGTCGTTCAGGTAGCGAGGGGCAACATGCTGTTGCACGGGTGCATCCGGATCAGCAAAGCCCGGCATATCTAGGGTTCCGTAGACCAATGTTACCCCGGTAACTATTACCACCAGCAAGGGTAAAAACACACTGTGTGTGGATGGCTTTTCGGTACGCGCGGTTAAGGCGATGGTGCTTAAGATCAGGATCGTTGAGATACCGGCGCCGACTGCGGCTTCGGTAAAGGCCACATCCACGGCATCCAGGCTGACAAAGATCGCCGCCGTTAACAAGCTATAGATACCGAATAGAATGATGGTTGCAAACAGGTCTTTTAGTTTGGCCGTTGCGATGGCAACGATGGCCAACATCGCCAGCAGTATTACATTAATTAGTTGTTCCATTACGCCTGCTCTCCCTTATCGTTTGTACCGTAACCACAACGATAGGCTGTACTGGCCAGGGTAAAGCTGGAGGTCGGGCTGGTGAACCAGATAAATAGAAGAATTAAAAATAGCTTTACGCTAATCAGGGTAAGGCCCGCCTGTAGCATGAGGCCAAAAATAATTAAGCCTGCACATAATGTATCGGCGACCCCCGCCGCGTGCATGCGAGAGTAAAAATCAGGGAAGCGCAACAGACCGAGCCCAAACGTGAGTGACAGGAAGCTACCCAGTAATAACATGGCGTAGCTGATGTAATTGACGATAAGTTCCAACATCATTCGGCTTCCTTATCTTCGTGACTGATCAATACACCGGATTCAAAGAAGCGTAGTATTGCCAGTGTGGTAATAAAGTTGATCAGTGCGTAAAGCAAAGCGATATCGAGAAAGTCTGGGCGCTCGGTTAAAAAGCCGATCACACCGAGGAATAAAACAATCTTGGTGCCAAACGCATTTACTGCCAGCACACGATCAAATATGCTGGGACCCAATATTGCGCGTATCAGGGTCATCATCATTGCGATTAGCAAGGCGATGGCCGTTGTTGCCAGTATCATAGGTCTTTCTCCAGGGCTTCCAGCTTTTGCTGCATTTCTGGACTATCTAGCCCGGCTAATGTTTCTTCTGTAAGAGAATGCACCAGTAACTTATCGTCATCGACGCGAATGGTGACGGTACCGGGGGTCAATGTAATAGAGTTAGCCTGGATAACCTTCACCACGCCATTAGTGAAAGGACTATCTACCTTTCTAAACTGGGGCTGGATATCCAGCTTCGGTTGCCAGACTTTTTTTACTACATGT
>JABURU010000199.1 GCA_014762485.1 Gammaproteobacteria bacterium
TCGACTTCCCCTTTTCTCTTCGTCTGCAGCGTCAGTTGTGTATACGAGACAGGCCTGTTCGATTCTGATTACCAGGGACAGTTGTTTGTTTCATGCTGGAATCGCGGCTCGGAGCATTTCACCATCAAGCCCGGCGAACGGATAGCTCAGCTGGTGTTTGTACCCGTGATCCAGGCGCAGTTTGAGGTGGTGGACGAGTTTCATGAAAGCGAACGAGGCGAAGGTGGCTTCGGTTCCACCGGGAAACACTGACACCGCCATGAGCGGCTATCTCCCCCCCCAACAGATTTTTCGTGCCTATGATATTCGTGGCATTGTCGGTGAGACGCTTACCGAGGAAGGTGTACGGCTGATTGGCCAGGCTATTGGCAGTGAGGCACAGGAGCGAGGGGTTAAGCAGATTGCCGTAGGGCGGGATGGCCGTCTATCTGGTAAAAGCCTGTGTCGTGAGTTGATTTCTGGTATTCGTGCTGCCGGGATTCACGTTCTGGATATTGGTCAGGTAGCCACCCCCATGCTCTACTTTGCGGCACACCATTACTGTGATGGTAGTGGGGTGATGCTTACAGGTAGTCATAATCCGCCACAATATAATGGCATCAAGATCATGCTTGCCGGTGATACTTTATATGATGAATCGGTAATGGCACTGCGCGGCCGCATTGAGAACAAGCAGTTGCACTCGGGGCTGGGTGAGCTTAAGTCGTTGGATGTTTTTCCTGCGTATCAAGAAGGTATTCAGAAAGACATCAATCTGGCGCGTCCACTTAAGGTTGTTGTGGATGGTGGCAATGGTGTGGCGGGTGGTTATGGTGCCAGTCTGCTGCGTCGCCTCGGCTGTGAGACCATCGAACTATTTTGCGAGGTGGATGGCAACTTCCCCAATCATCACCCCGATCCCAACCGCCCGGAGAATCTTCAACAGCTAATTGAAAAGGTTGCTGAAAAAGGGGCGGACCTGGGAATTGCTTTTGATGGCGATGGTGATCGTGTCGGTGTGGTAGACGAGCAGGGCAAGATCATCTGGCCAGATCGGTTGATGATGTATTTTGCCCAGGAGATCCTGAAGGATCACCCCGGTGCTGAGATCATCTACGACGTCAAATGTACCCGTGCATTGGCGGATGTGATTAAACAGGCCGGTGGCAAACCGCTGATGTGGAAAAGCGGCCACTCCTATGCCAAGGCCAAACTGAAAGAGACTGGTGCCCTATTAGCGGGGGAGCTTAGCGGTCATCTTTTCTTCAATGATCGTTGGCCTGGTTTTGACGATGGTGCCTATGTTGCGGCCAGGCTAGTGGAACTGCTATCCAATGAGTCACAGGCTGCCAGTCATGTGTTTGCTCAATTTCCCGAGCTGGTGAGCACGCCCGAACTACAAATGGCGATGCAGGAAGGTGAGCCGCCTGTATTAATGGAGAAGTTGAAACAGCACTTTCCGTTTCAGGATGGCCTGGTTTATAACATAGATGGCCTGCGTATTGAGTTCCCCGAAGGCTGGGCACTGCTTCGAGCCTCTAACACCACACCTACCCTGGTGATGCGATTTGAGGCTTTAAATGCGGCGGCACTCATTACTATAGAATCACGAATTCGTGACTGGCTGCTGGAAATTGAGCCTACTCTGACTTTACCCTTCTAATAAATTCAGACAAAATAGTTAGTATTCACTATCAGTCTAAATCAAATAATGACAAGGTTATTATGAGTCTTGATACCAAAGCGGCCATGAACGTGGCCAAGGTGCTCACCGAGGCACTGCCCTATATTCAGCGTTTTGCCGGGAAAACCATCGTCGTCAAATATGGTGGCAACGCGATGGTGGACGAAAAGCTTAAAGATGGCTTCGCCCGCGACATGGTGATGATGAAACTGGTGGGGATAAACCCGGTGGTGGTGCACGGGGGTGGCCCTCAAATTGGTGAGTTGCTGAATAAGATCGGCAAAGAGAGTGAGTTTATTGAAGGTATGCGCGTTACCGATTCTGAAACCATGGATGTGGTGCAGATGGTACTGGGTGGCCTGGTAAACAAGGATATCGTTTCGTTGATCAATAAGCAGGGCGGTCGTGCCGTTGGCTTGTCTGGTAAAGATGCCGACATGATTAAGGCGAAAAAACTCAAGGTCTCCCGCAATACCCCCGGCATGGATGCGCCTGAGATCATCGACATAGGCCACGTGGGTGAAGTGGATAGCATCGATGCCTCGGTGGTGGAAAAGCTGGTCGGTGAAGATTTTATTCCGGTGATTGCCCCGATAGGGGTTGGTCCTGATGGTCAGTCCTATAATATCAACGCTGATCTGGTGGCGGGTAAGCTGGCCGAGACCCTAAAGGCAGAAAAGCTGATCCTGCTGACCAATATCCAGGGCCTGCTAGACAAAAATGATAATTTACTGACCGGCCTGAGTGCCAAGCAGGTGGATGAGTTGATTGCCGATGGCACCATTTATGGCGGTATGCTGCCGAAGATCGGTTGTGCACTGGATGCGGTGAAGGCCGGGGTTAAGACCGCACAGATCATTGATGGCCGGGTAGAGCATGCCGTATTGCTGGAACTGTTTACCGATCAGGGTGTGGGTACGCTGATCAAAAGTGAGGAATAAGCATGAGCGAAGAGACGGTAAAAAAATCGCGCAAGCAACAAATCCTTGAGGCCCTGTGCGGTGAGCTGGAGAAAAGCCCAGGTGCCCGTATCACTACCGCCAATTTAGCCAGGGCCGTTGGTGTCTCCGAGGCGGCTTTATATCGTCACTTTCCCAGCAAGGCGCGCATGTTCGAAGGTCTTATCGAGTTTGCCGAGGATGCCATATTTAGTTTAATCAATCGCATCATGGAGGAGCATCCATCGGTACAGGGGCGCTGTGAACGTATCTTAAGTTTGCTACTGGGCTTCTCAGCCAAAAACCCCGGTATTACGCGTATTTTACTAGGTGACGCGCTGGTGGGGGAAACCGATCGTCTGCGCCTTCGTGTGGCGCAGTTTTTTGATCGCCTTAATACCCAGTTCAAACAGGTTTTACGCGAAGGTCAGATGCGCGAAGAGTTATCGAAAGATGTCGATGTCACGGCGATGTCCAATATGCTGCTGGCCGTTGCCGAAGGGCGTATGGGTCAATATGTGCGCAGTGATTTTGCCGATAGCCCGATGGTTTACTGGGAGAAGCAATGGCCAGTTATCCGCGCAGGCCTGTTTCAATCGTCTCTCCAGAGTTAATTACACTACCTAACCGCGCTATACACTATGACACCCGCAGTTAACTTAGCCAAAAAGCACAAGATTCCTCATGTTGTGCATGAATATACACATGACTCGTCCAGCGAGTCATACGGTCTGGAAGCCGCTGAGAAGTTGGGTATCAACCCACAGCAGGTATTTAAAACACTGGTGGTGATGCTGGACAATCAGAGCCTAGCGGTCGGTGTGGTGCCTGTATCGGCCATGTTGAGTATGAAGATGATTGCCAGGGCCGCAGGAGCAAAGAAGGCGGTTATGGCCGCACAGGCCGATGTTGAACGCGCAACTGGGTATGTTTTAGGTGGCGTTAGCCCGTTAGGACAAAAGAAGCGACTTAAAACGATTATTGATGCCTCGGCAAATGAGTTTTCGACTATCTTTGTTAGTGCCGGCCGGCGTGGATTAGAAATTGAGCTCAATCCAGCGGATCTAAATAAGCTGCTAAATGGAAAATTTGCCGATATCACCCAGTAGCCTCTTGTTACGCAGAGGCTCAATATCTCAAGTCAAGCATCCTCCGCGGTCGCTGCCTGTCTTGGTGGTGTCATACGATAACAAGTTGATGAAATAGGCATCAGGATGGTTTGAGCAAAACTAACGTGTTAATAGCACAAATACATTATGCTTAATGCCATGTTGAATGATCGAGTTCGTATATTTGAACTATACTTTTTGGGCAAAAGTGTTAGATGTACTTCTTGTAATATGGGTAGCATCGATACGATGCGTATTCGCTGCCTAAAGTCTAATTGAGATACAGTTGAGAGGTACTCCTCATGAGCCGTTATTCTATTGATTGCCGTGAAACACCCAGTGAGCAAAATTGCACGGTTTCCATTGCCGCTGATGCCGAAGATGAACTGCTAGAGGCTGCGGTACAGCATGCCATTACTGTCCATGGCCATACTGATAGCCCTGAGTTAAGACAGGAAATGGTTAACCATTTTAAAGAGTCTCCATCAGCATAATTGTTACTCGTTATAAAAGCATTTATTACAGGGGGCTGGAAAATAATAATGATAGATGACTAACTCTAATATCGCCCCCTCGTTTATATTATTATCATTACTTTGTTAATCTATTAATTATTTTGATAGTGATTCCTGTCTCTTATCAACTTTTGACGGTCACGACGATATACTTTGTTTATTT
>JABURU010000200.1 GCA_014762485.1 Gammaproteobacteria bacterium
ACCTGCCAGAGCCAGGCATAGGTACCCAGTCCGCGCTGGCTCTCTTCGTGATCGAAGAAAGTATAGACCGCAGAGAGACCGGTATAGAGTTTATCGATGATCGATACCGCTAGCAGGCGGCCTCTATCTCTAAACTCAACAAAGTCCGTATTGCACCAGTCGGCTATAAGGAACTCTTTATATTTGGCTGGATCCGGATCATCCATACCACCACCCTGATGGCGTGTACTGATATATTTTAGATAAAGCTCAAAGTGCTCCTGATTAAATTCAGCGGCGTGTATATGAAAAGTAAGATCACTGTTTAATTTAAGATTTCGTCGCTGTGAGCGAGTGGGCTTAAACCTGTTTACAGGAACCCGCATCGACTTACAGCTGGTACACTCGATACAGTAGGGGGCATAGACATGTGAACCACTGCGACGATAACCGTAAGCCAGCAGGGTGCCATACATCTGGTTATCCATTTGTGCCCGGGGATCGGCAAATACCGTAATCGATTCTCTCCCTGGCAAATAATTGCAATCATGGGGCGGGGTGGCGTAAAAGCTAAGTGAAGTTGACTGGCTCATGCTTCAATTATATCCGATAGTAATGTCGCTGATGCTGCCATATTCCAGTCCGTCCAGTCTTCTTCGCTAATTAACTGCTGGATCTCTTGTAAAAACTCATAACGGGGGATTTCTACCGCTCCCAGGCTAAAAAGGTGTTCGCTACTCACCTGGCAGTCTATAAGCTTAAAATCCCAGTTTGCCAGTTGCTTGACGAGGTGAACAAAGGCGACCTTGGAGGCATCTGTGCGGCGGGCAAACATCGACTCGCCGTAAAATATTCTGCCGATAGAGATGCCATATACCCCCCCCACCAGCTCATCGTTATACCAGGCCTCTACAGAGTGCGCATAACCCAGATTATGCAGGTTTATGTAGGCATCACGCATTTCGTCAGTAATCCAGGTGCCTTCCTGCTCTTCTCTTGGCTCGGCACAAGCCTGTATAACGCCCCTGAAGTCCTGATCCAAGCTAATTTGATACTCTTGCTTACGTAGGGTTTTTCGCAGGCTACGTGAGATCTTCAGTTGCGCAGGGTAGAGTACGGCCCGAGGATCGGGCGACCACCACAAAATGGGCTGCCCATCACTGTACCAGGGAAAGATTCCCTGACTATAAGCATGAAGGATGCGCTCGGGGCTGAGGTCACCACCAACGGCCAACAAGCCGTCAGGCTCATGCAGTGCCAGACTAACATCCGGGAACAGCTCAGGGCGGTCAGGATCGAGCCAAAAGGGGCCTGGTTGGCTGGTGATAGTCATCGGCTTTTAAATGGAAGATGCTCGTTAAGGGATTGCAGGTAATTTTCCATCGCCTGCTGTTCATGCGCAAGGTGGTCGCGAATCACTTGGTCAAACTGGGGATGGGCTATCCAGTGTGCCGACCATGTACGTGTAGGCTTAAAGCCCCGGCTAACCTTGTGTTCCCCCTGAGCTCCCGGTTCAAAGTGCTTTAGCCCATGTTTAATCGCATACTCCAGTCCCTGGTAGTAACAAAGTTCAAAGTGCAGGCTATCAAAACGTTCATTGCAGCCCCAGTGACGACCATAGAGAGTGGTTTCACCACGAAAGCATATCGAGGCGGCAACATACTCACCCTGATATTTGGCCATAAACACCACCAGGCTACGAGGCATGGAGCGGGCAATGGATTGAAAGAAATCCAGGCTCAGGCTGGGGTAACCACTCTTTTTATAAAAGGTAATCTTGTAAAAATGATGAATGGTCTGCCACAGTGCGTCGCTAATCTCATCGCCATGATGAACCTCGATATCGACACCGGCGTCCCGTACCTTGCGTCGCTCCTGCTTGATGTTTTTACGTTTCTTTGCGGTAAAGGTGGCCAGGTAATCATCAAATCCTGTGTAGTCTTGATTATGCCAATGAAACTGCACCCCCATACGCAGGGCGAAATCTTTTTCATTCAGCAGGCGTGTATCACGGTCAACAGTGAACAGGTAATGCAGGCTTGAGATATCCCGCTCATTGGCTAGATTGACCGAGAAATCGATCAATGCAGAGGCAATCGTCGGGTAATCTTGATCCGCACGAACCAGGATGCGAGGCCCCTGTGCCGGGGTATAAGGTATCGAACTGACCAGCTTGGGATAATACTCAATGCCATTGCGGTGATAGGCATCTGCCCAGCCCCAGTCAAAGACAAACTCACCGTAGGAGTTGTCCTTCAGATACATCGGTATTGCGCCGGTTAACTCTCCCGTTTCATTCCGGTGTAACAGGTGATGAGGCAGCCAACCGTGCTCTTCTCCAAGGCAGTTATATTGTTCAAGAGCACAGAGGAACTCGTGCCGGACAAATGGGTTATCGGCATCACCGAGACGGTTCCACTCATCGGCAGAAATAGTGTTTAGCTCGTAACACAGCTCTATAGGCATAATGTTTAGTCGATAAAATAAAAAGGCCGGATAACCGGCCTTTTTATTATGACGGATGGTTCGCTATTTGCTCTCAAGTGCATCCAGGTAGCGCTCGGCATCCAGTGCGGCCATACAGCCGGTACCGGCCGAGGTGATGGCCTGACGATAGATATGATCGGCACAGTCACCGGCGGCATAGACACCTTCGATATTGGTCTGAGTGGCATTGCCTTGGGTACCACTTTTCACCTTCAGGTAACCGTGTTCCATATCCAGCTGGCCATCAAAAATGGCGGTATTAGGCTTGTGACCAATAGCGATGAAGACACCATGGACATCAATATCCTTGCTTTCTTCGCCGGCAGTACTCTTCAGGCGCAGGCCGGTAACTCCTGAGTCGTCGCCCAGTACTTCTTCTAACTCGCGATTAAATTCGATCGTAATGTTGCCAGACTCTGCCTTTTTCATTAGTTCAGCGGCGAGGATCTTCTCGCTGCTAAACTTGTCACGACGGTGGATGATGGTCACATGTTCGGCGATATTAGCCAGGTACAGGGCCTCTTCAACGGCGGTATTACCACCACCCACCACGGCGACTTTCTGGTTCTTATAGAAAAAGCCGTCACAGGTGGCACAGGCCGATACACCCTTGCCCTTAAACGCTTCTTCAGACTCCAGCCCCAGGTACTGGGCGGAGGCTCCGGTAGCGATGATCAGGGCATCGCATGTATATGTCGTACCACTGTCACCGGTGAGGGTGAAGGGGCGCTTGCTTAGGTCCGTGTTACCGATGTAATCAAAAATGATCTCGGTATTAAAGCGCTCGGCATGAGCCAGCATGTTCTGCATTAGTTGCGGGCCTTCGATGCCGTCATTGGCACCGGGCCAGTTATCAACATCGGTCGTGGTCATTAATTGACCACCTTGTTCCATACCAGTGATCAGCACAGGATTCAGGTTGGCGCGTGCGGCGTAAACGGCGGCGGAATAGCCGGCAGGACCGGACCCCAGAATAATCAAACGGGAATGCTTGGTTTCACTCATGTGATAGACTCTCCGGTATCAAAAGTTGTTCTTTTCATTGCGTTTGGACTAAGTCTATATTATCGCAATGCTATATACGACGTAAAGGTAGCAGGATGCGTATTGGAATCCCAACAGAAGTTAAAACCCTCGAAGGTCGCGTTGCCTTGATCCCTGCAGCCGTCGCTGAGCTTATATATGCGGGACATGAGGTCATATTGCAAGCCGGGGCGGGAGAAAAAAGTGGATATTCCGACCAGCAGTACAGTCAAAGCGGGGCAAAGCTGGTGGAAGGTGCCGAGGCGCTTTACCAACATGCCGAACTGATCGTTAAGGTGAAAGAGCCACAGGCAGAGGAGCTGGCGTTATTACGTCCAGATCATCGCCTGTTTTGTTACCTGCATTTAGCCGCAGAGCCTGATTTAACCCAGGGCCTGTTAGATATCGGGCTCACCGCGGTGGGCTTTGAAACCGTCACCGATCCGTCTGGTCGCTTGCCTCTGTTGGCACCCATGAGTGAAATAGCCGGTCGGGTAGCGATACAGGTAGGGGCGCATTATTTATATCAGCCTATGGGGGGAAGAGGCCTGCTATTGGGAGGCATACCTTCGACAAAGCGTGGCAAGGTGGTCATTTTAGGTGCGGGGGTAGCTGGCAGTCATGCGGCGATGATGGCTGCCGCGATGGGGGCCCAGGTCACGGTATTTGATACCAACCTGGATAAGTTACAGGAGATGCACCAGCTAGCAGACAATGTCACGGCACTTTATCCTTACCGGGATTCGCTGCACGATATGGTGATCGATGCGGATCTGCTGATTGGTGCGGTGTTGATCCCCGGCGCCAAGGCGCCTCACCTAGTATCTGCGGAGACTGTCAAGGAAATGAAGGATGGCAGTGTTATTTTAGATATCTAGGTGGAACAGGGGGGCTGTAT
>JABURU010000271.1 GCA_014762485.1 Gammaproteobacteria bacterium
GATGATTTAAACTATACTATTTTGATAACTGATAAGCATGGCCTGCAAGCCAGGATGTGATCCTATTTTGAGCTTGATAAGTTATATTTCAAAAAAACATATAATTCATAAAAACCATCTTGTTGAAACTGGTCAGGCATTAATATGAGTGAATACGTTTTATTTGGCTGGGTTATAGTGAGAGAGATAATGCCTGGCCAAATAACATAACGGCTTATCTGTCCCTTTATGTTTTTACGAGAATGTTGCTGAATAACTGCCTGGTTATCTTCATGTATAATAAGTATCTGCGGGCTTTCGCTATAATATCGCCTGACTTCCCTTCGAAAACTAAACCAGATCGGGATAAGCACTACTATCAGGTAAGGTGTATGTAGGCTCAGCATTATTACCACACCACTTGCCACCGTATGGCTGGCAATAATGATGAGATAGTAACGTGATGATAGGCTAAGTGGAATGTGCAGCTGTTTGCTTGATCTTGTTAATGACACTCATCATTCGCCCATCCGTGGGCTTGCTATCACCAAGCAGGTAATCAAACAGTAACTGGTCCTGATAGGTTAGTAACTGTTCAAAGCTGGCTTTCTCATCATCAGTTAAAGTAGGCAGTCCGTGCCGCACAAAAGATTCGAGCATTAAATCCAGCTCAAGCATTCCTCTGCGGCACTGCCAGGCCAGCTTTGAGGTATCCATGTGACTAAACCATATTCTTCAGCATTAACTGCTTGATATGCCCTATTGCCTTGGTTGGATTTAATCCTTTAGGGCAAACGTCCATGCAGTTCATGATGGTATGACAGCGGAATAATTTGTATGGGCCATCGAGCTCATCCAGGCGCTCTTCGGTACCCTGGTCACGGTTGTCGGCAAGAAATCGCCACGACTGTAATAAGGCCGCAGGACCACGAAACTTATCTGGGTTCCACCAGTAGGATGGGCAAGAGCCGGAGCAGCATCCACATAATATGCATTCATACAATCCATCCAGCTTGTCACGCTCTTCTGGTGTTTGTTTTAGCTCAACTTCTGGCACAGGATCTTTGCGAATAATGTAAGGTTTAACCGCGCGATACTGCTGGAAGAACTGCGTCATATCGACCACAAGATCACGTATGATAGGCATGCCTGGCATAGGCCTGATTTCGACCGGCTCTTTAAGTTCGGCTATCTTGGTAACACAGCCTAAACCATTACTACCATTAATATTGATAGCATCTGAGCCACATACCCCTTCACCACAGGAGTGGCGGAAGGTGAATGTCGGATCCCGTTCCTTGATTTCCAGCAGCGCATCACGCACCATCGTCTCGGATGAAACCTCAATATCAAAGGTTTCCATATAGGGCTCAGCATCTGTTTCAGGGTTATATCGATAGACCGAAATACGCATTACCAATCTTACCTTTTTAAACTATACATTTGCAGCTCGTCCGCGCCTTAGTAAACTCGGGCTTTGGGAGGAAATGCTTCAACTGTCATGGGCTTCATTCTGACAGGCTTATATTCCAAACGGTTATCATCCTTGAAGTAGAGACTATGCTTTAACCAGTGCACGTCATCTCGTTCGGTATAATCCATACGTGAATGTGCCCCCCGGCTTTCTTTACGAGACAGAGCTGAGTACACGGTGGCAACCGCGATATCGATTAAGTTCTCCAACTCCATTGCTTCGATACGTGCGGTATTAAATACCTTGGAGTGATCGGCTAAGACCGCATTCTCAAGACGTCTTTGTATGTCCCGCATCTTTTCTACGCCGGTGCGTAAAATTTCATCATTACGGAATACGCCACAGTACTCTTCCATCACTTTTTGCATGTCGCGCTTTAACTCGGGAATGGTTTCTCCATCGCCAGACTTATCCCAGCGTTGCAGGCGTGCCATGGCCTTATCAACACTATCCATATTCATCGGGCGGTGATAGCGGTTTTCTTTTAGATATTCAATCATATGATTGCCTGCGGCACGACCAAATACAACGATGTCCAGTAATGAGTTACCACCGAGTCGGTTGGCTCCGTGCACAGATACACAAGCACACTCGCCTACTGCGTATAGACCATCCACTTCAACTTCGGATGTATTGCCCATGGGTGTAACAACCTGACCATAGCGGTTAGTGGGAATGCCTCCCATGGTGTAGTGCGCGGTAGGGAATACAGGGACCGGCTCGTAAACCATGTCGACATTCATAAAGGTTTTCGCCATCGTACGAATGCTGGGCAAGCGTTTATTTATTACCTCTTCTCCAAGATGGTCCAGCTTAAGCAGTACGTGGTCGCCGTTCGGTCCACAACCTCGCCCTTCTCTCACCTCGGTGGCAATGGCGCGGCTAACTACATCACGGCTCGCCAGATCTTTGGCATGAGGAGCGTAACGCTCCATGAAGCGTTCACCATCCTTGTTCAGTAGGTAGCCACCTTCACCACGAGCCCCTTCTGTGATTAACATGCCTCGTCCAGCTATGCCGGTGGGGTGAAACTGGAAGAACTCCATATCCTGTAGAGGCAAGCCGGCGCGCAAGGCCATCGCCATGCCATCACCAGTATTAATCTTGGCATTGGTATTAGTGCGGAATATCTGCCCTGCGCCACCGGTTGCCAATAGTGTGGTTTTGGCTTCAATGATCAACGGCTCGCCCGTTTCGATCTCTAATACCAGTGCGCCTAATATCGTACCGTCGTCATCCTGTAGCAGATCGATGGCGAAGTATTCATCAAAGAAATGTGTTTTGGCACGAATATTTTGCTGGTACAGGCTATGTAAGATGGCATGTCCTGTACGATCCGCCGCGGCACAGGTACGTGCGGCCTGGTCGCCACCAAAATTCTGGCTTTGTCCGCCAAAAGGTCGCTGATAGATCTTGCCGTTATCAAGGCGCGAAAATGGCACACCAAAATGCTCTAATTCATAGACTAGTTTGGCTGCTGCTCGACACATATATTCAATTGCATCCTGATCGCCCAGGTAATCGCTGCCCTTAACCGTGTCAAACATGTGCCAGTGCCAGTTGTCGGGTAAGACATTGGCTAAAGCCGCATTCATCCCACCTTGTGCCGCCACGGTATGTGAGCGAGTTGGGAATACCTTGGAGACGACCGCCACACTGGCATCTGCCTGAGAAAGTTGTAATGAGGCACGAAGACCACCGCCGCCGGCACCAATGACCAAAGCATCAAACGAACGCTTGGGGATACTCATTGTTATCTTACCCCTTGAACAATCAGAATTAACCAGATAGCCATAGCAGCCAACAAGCCGATAATAGCCGTTAGTAAAATAAATCGAATGGTAATATTATGGACGTAGTCCATAACCACATCTCGGATGCCTACCCAGGCATGCATTAACAAGGTAAAGAAGAACAGACTAATAAGTATCTTGTTTATGGTTTGGCTGACCCAGCCATACCATGTCTGATAATTGATTAATTCAGTAGATAGAAAGAAGTAACCTATATAAATGGTAAAAAGCGCAATATAGATTGCACTGATCCGCTGAATAAGCCAGTTTCTAATACCATCACCGCGACCGTTCATGAAATCACCAATCCGTAGAGTGCTACGAGTAAGACTAAGCCGCCCAGAATATTTACCATCATGGCCGAGGTTCTGGCGGTTTGCTTCATAACACCGATATCAATATCAATGAGTAGAAAGCGTATTCCAGCCAAAAAGTGATGCGCTAAAAACCAGATAAACACTGCGGCTATAAAGCGTACCAATGTAGAGTCAAACATGTCGGCAAGCTGCTTAAAGCTCTGTTCACCAGATAAAGACATAGCAAAAAGGTAGATTAATATGGGAATGCTCAGTACCATAAAGGTGCCGGTTATTCGATGTATTATCGACATAACCGCGGTGACCGGCATTTTGATTTTTAAAAGGTTAAGGTGGACTGGTCTATTTGTGCTCATTCAGATTATTACTTCTGTTTGTTGAATTTGCTACAAGATAGAATATCAGTAAATCCGATATTTTCCAGTCAATACTAAGGATTTAACAAAAATGAATAGCTCTTGGCGAGACTTTATTTCACAACGTGGCGCAAGCTACTCAAATGACTCCAATACCGTGTTTAGTGACAAGGTAACGGATCCCGATAACACGAACCTGATCGCCGATCTTTCATATCTTGGTATTATTAAAATCAGTGGCGAAGATAGTGAAACCTTCCTGCAAGGACAAACGAGTAATGACGTTCGAAAGGTAGATGATACTCAAGGTCAGCTGGGAAGCTATTGCTCTCCGAAAGGGCGTATTCTAGCGACGTTTCATCTATTAAAACAGGCAGATGGCTATTATATGATTCTGGATAAGAGTTTATTGGAAGCCACGCTAAAACGTCTTCGTATGTTTGTGTTGATGTCG
>JABURU010000108.1 GCA_014762485.1 Gammaproteobacteria bacterium
AGCTCGTGGCCGCTAGCTGGAGTGGGCCCGCGAGAGCATGTAGATGGACAGCCTTATATCGAACTGGTATCAAGCTATTTCTTACGTCATCCATTAACTCAGCATATGCCACGCAAGATGAAGTTCAGCTTCTCTGGCTGTGAGTCGGATTGTGCCCAGGGCATGATTCATGACTTAGGTGTGATTGCGGTACATGACAATGGTCGCTTCGGTTTTAAAGTCCTCGCTGGTGGCGGCCTGGGGCATAAGCCACATCAGGCAGTCGTGATTGAAACGTTTATTGAGGAAAAAGATCTATTGCCGGTCATTGAGGCTCTGATCGCGTTGCATAACCGTTATTCCAATCGCAAATTGCGGGCGAAATCTCGGATTAAGTTCCTCGTAGACAAGTTTGGTCCCGAAGGCTTTGTCGAGAAATATCGTGAAGAGTTAAACCGCATTCATGAAACCTTTGCTGATGAAGAATATTTTCAGGGTAAATGGCAGGTCGGCGATGAAGGTCCGGTTCCCGGAGCGGGTGCGCCGCGCAAACTGTTTGCACAAAAACAGGCTGATCTGACAGTGGTGCCTGTGAGCGCTCCACTTGGTGATGTTACTGCCGAGCAGTTGTTTGGTCTGGCGGACTTGATGCAGCAGCACGGTTTGAGCGATATCAGGGCGACGCAGGATCAAAACCTGATACTGGTCGATGTACCGCTGGCACGGGCAAAGGATATTCAGTGCGGCATCTCGGCATTGGGCCTGAATACTCCGACGACCGGTGACAACGTGGTCTCCTGCCCGGGTACCTGGACCTGTCGCCTGGGGATCACGGCCTCCAGAAATGTTGCTGAAAAGCTGAGCGGTGGCAGTGGCGATCTAAGTATCCGTGTCAGTAGTTGTCAGAATGGCTGTGCCCACCCACGAGTGGCGGACATTGGTATTCACGGTGAAGGCAAACGCATTGAAGGAAAGTTGGTGCCTCACTATCAATTGCATTTTGCCGGCACCGGTGTGGCTGGTGGCAGGATTGGAAAGAAAGGACCGGAAGTACCTGCGGCGCGTATCGATAAGGCGATTCAGCGTATAGAGGCGAGTTATATAGATGGTCGTGAAAGCGATGAGTCATTTAGCGACTGGCATGACCGTCAGGAAGAGGGGTTCTTTAACGCTCTTTTGAGTGACTTGATTCTGGTAACGCCATTTACCTTGCCTTCGGTATTAAAAGATCACGGTGATGTAGAGGACTTTAAAGTTCTGCAACTCGGCGGTGGTGAATGTGCCGGCCTGTCACAGGAAGATGTGGCGGCAAATTTTGCCGAGGCGGCCACCGAACGCTCATACATGAAGAGCTTTTTATTGGGGCGTAAACATGAGCAGGCGATTGAGTGTGCCGAGGCGATTGCGCAACTGGTGGGTAAATCCCTGTTGCATGTTGCCAAGGTCAAGCATCCGGCAGAAACCCTGGTCGACATCACCGAGTTACTAGGTGAAGCCTTTCCAGAACATCCGCAATTAGCTGAGATCCTGGAAGTGTTTGCGACACAGCTGGAGCGCTTTAAGTCAAAGCTCGAGAAGGATGAATTCGAAGGCTTTATAGAAGCCTTGAATGTGTGGACGGTATTGGCAGGAGAAGTTTGTCAGGAAAGTGATCATTTAATCGATGTCAGCCACACACTACCGCTAACGGAAGATATTGCCGCTGCCTGATGGCTCGGCAATATCCAACAAACGAATGAAAGAATGGATAGAATGATGAAGATTAGTAAAGAGCTGGAACAGAAAGTAAACGATACGCGTAAATTGTTGCATTACATAGCCTCGACACATACACCTGTCGTATTTGCCAACAGCTTGGGGGCCGAGGATATGGTGCTAACGGATCTAATATTCGAGTCATCTGCGGATATCGAGATATTTACCCTGGATACCGGTCGTTTGCCGGAAGAGACTTATGCACTTATCCAGCAGATCACGGAAAAATACGGCCAGAGTCCAAAGGTATACTTCCCTGATCAACAACGAGTTGAAACGTTTACTAGGCAACAAGGTATCAATGCCTTTTATCAAAGCGTGGAGTTGCGTAAGGAGTGCTGCTACATCCGCAAGGTGGAGCCGCTTAAGCGTGCATTAAAAGATAAGCAGGCCTGGATCACCGGCTTGCGTCGTGAGCAGGCGGTTACTCGTGCAGATCTACCGGTTGAGGAGTGGGATGCAGATAACGGATTGAAAAAATTTAATCCTCTTGCCGACTGGAATCAGGATGAAGTGTGGGAATATCTCCACGCCCTGCAGATCCCATATAACGCCTTGCATGATCAAAATTTCCCCAGTATCGGTTGTGGGCCATGTACCCGTGCGATTACCCCAGGGGAAGATGTACGCGCTGGCCGTTGGTGGTGGGAAGATCCGACCAGTAAAGAGTGTGGCTTGCATATTAAGAAGATCGGTTAAAGGTATTAGTTGTGATTAGTAATAATTCTGTACAAGTCATTGTCGATGAGGCAAAGAGTGTGGCTGAGAATGAGACAACGGCGCGACAGGCGCGGTTGTCTCATTTGGACCGGCTTGAAAGCGAAGCCATACATATTATTCGGGAAGTCGTGGCTGAATTTCGTAATCCTGTCATGTTGTATTCGGTGGGTAAGGACTCCAGTGTGCTTTTGCATTTGGCGCGAAAGGCATTTTATCCGGGGCCGATCCCATTTTCTTTATTGCACGTAGACACGGGATTCAAGTTTAAGGAAATGATTGAGTTTCGTGATCAGATAACACAGAAGTTGGGTGTTAACTTGATCGTACATCGTAATGAGCAAGCTATTGCTGATGGTGCACACCCACTTAAGCTGGGCGTGGCACGCTGCTGTGGTGCCTTAAAGACTTCGGCCTTGTTGCAGGCGTTAGAAAAACTGGCTGTAGATGCTGCCTTTGGTGGAGCACGACGGGATGAGGAAAAGTCGCGCGCCAAGGAGCGCATCTTTTCTTTTCGCGATGACTTTGGCCAGTGGGATCCGAAAAATCAGCGTCCGGAGTTATGGGATATTTATAATACGCGTATTCATGATGGTGAATCGGTACGTGTATTCCCGATCTCAAACTGGACCGAGATGGACGTCTGGGAATACATCCGACAGGAAAATATTCCAATTGTGCCGTTGTATTACGCCAAGGAGCGTTTGATGGTCGAGCGCGGTAACCTGTTAATCCCGGCGGATGATCCGTCTAATCTGCGTGAAGGTGAAGTAGCCAAGCCGATTAAGTCGCGTTTTCGTACTCTGGGGTGTTCTCCTTGTACTGGTGCGGTGCGTTCCAGCGCAACGAGCATCGAAGAGATCATCGCAGAAACGGTGAGTGCGACACGTAGTGAGCGTGAGACTCGAGTGATCGATCATGGTAGTAACTCCATGGAGGAGAAGAAGAAAGAGGGTTATTTCTGATGAGTAACGTGACACAACTGGATAAGGACATTGAACTATTACGCTTTACCACTGCCGGCAGTGTCGATGATGGTAAATCTACCTTGATAGGGCGTCTGCTGTTTGACAGCAAAGGTGTCTATAGCGATCAGCTTGATGCAGTGAAAACCAATTCGCAAGTGGGTAGTGATGAAGGCATCGATCTGGCGGCGTTGACCGATGGTCTACAGGCGGAACGTGAGCAGGGCATTACCATTGATGTGGCCTATCGTTATTTTGCTACACCAAAGCGAAAATTCATTATTGCCGATACGCCGGGGCATGAGCAGTACACACGCAACATGGTGACCGGTACCAGTACCGCCGATGCGGCCATCATCCTGATCGATGCCCGTAAGGGCGTTAGGGTGCAATCGCGTCGTCATGCCACGATCGCCTCATTGCTGGGTATCCCCAATATTATCGTCGCGATCAACAAGATGGATATGGTGGAGTATTCACAGGCGGTCTATGAGGAGATCGTTAAAGAGTTCACCGCCTTTTCCCATGGCCTGGGATTGCAGGATGTTAGCTTTATACCGGTATCGGCTTTAAAGGGCGATCTGGTTGTGCACCGTGGCGACAATATGGAATGGTATCAAGGTGATACCCTGTTGCATACCCTCGAAACATTATCGGTGGATGTGGAAACAACTGCCGCGTTTCGTTTTCCTGTGCAACTGGTAAGTCGTCCGCAAACAGCAGAGTTACATGACTTTCGCGGTTATATGGGGCGCATTGAATCCGGTAGCGTCAGTGTTGGTGATGAGATCATCATCTTGCCCATCGGAAAGCGCTCTCACATAAAGGAGATCGTTACCTATGATGGCAAGCTACAGCATGCACAGGCACCGCAGTCAGTGACGTTGACACTAGAGGATGAAATTGACATCTCTCGCGGTGACA
>JABURU010000287.1 GCA_014762485.1 Gammaproteobacteria bacterium
TTTTTTTTTTTTCTCGTCAGGCTCCCACCTGAACATACCCTATCCTCGTCGTCGGGAGCGTCATATGAGTATAAGACACCATCCTCGACCTGGTGAACTCACCGGTTAAGAAGATCGACGCCAAGGGGGTTTCTGTACTATCGAAGGACATTGATATTGCCAACGCTAGACTGGAATTTGAAAACGGTTGTGTAGCCAATGTCACCGCCAGCCGTGCCGGTATGAAGAGCGAACGTAAAATGCGCCTGTTCCAGCACGATGCCTATATCAGTGTCGACTTTGGCAACAAAAAGCTGGGCATACACCGTAAAGGCGATGGCGAAATGTTCCCCGGAATCTCCGAGATAGACAGCAAGGAACAGGTCTTCGAGGCCGGCGATGCCCTGCTGAGCGAAATTGAGTCTTTCCTGCAGGCCATTAACACTGGCAGCGAGCCCGTGGTTAGCGGTGAGGCTGGTAAACGCGCGCTGGAAACCGCGATGGAAATTACCCGCCTGTTAAGTCAGCAGCAGTAACGAATAAAATTATTTAAGAGGATTGGTTATGAGTATCCCTATGGTAGACCTGAAAGGTCAATATCAGACACTGAAAGCGGAGATCGATGCCGGTATCCAGGAGACCCTGGAAAATACCGCCTTTATCCTCGGCCCCAATGTTCAGGCGTTTGAGAAAGAAGCTGCTGACTACCTGGGTGTGAAACATGCCATCAGCTGTGCCAATGGCACCGATGCCCTGCACCTGGCCCTATTGGCCGCCGGTATTGGTCAGGGCGATGAGGTCATCACCACCCCATTTACGTTCATCGCTACCGCTGAGGCTATCGCCTATGTCGGTGCCACACCGGTATTTGTTGATGTCGAGCCAGATACCTACAACATTGATCCTAACCTGATCGAAGCCGCCATTACCGACAAAACCAGGGCTATCCTGCCTGTGCATATCTTTGGCCAGCCCGCCGATATGCCAGCCATAATGGCCATTGCCGATAAGCACGGTTTAAAGGTCGTAGAAGACTGCGCGCAGTCATTTGGCGCCGAAATCGACGGCAAAATGACTGGTGGTATCGGTATCGCTGGCTGCCACAGCTTCTTCCCCAGCAAAAACCTGGGCTGTTATGGCGATGGCGGCATGGTCACCACCAACGACGACGAAGTGGCCGAGACACTCAAGCAACTACGCAACCATGGCTCCAAGGTTCGTTATCATCATGACATTATTGGCTATAACAGCCGACTGGATGAAATCCAGGCGGTGGTACTGCGTGCCAAGCTCAAGCACATCGCGGAGTACAATAATGGCCGCCGCCGTGCCGCACACCAGTATAGCGATGGACTGAATGCGATTAACGGTACTACGCCACCGGCGGAAGATGGTAAGGGTAATCACGTCTACCATCAGTACACCCTGCTTTCCGAGCGTCGTGACGACATCATGAAGGCCCTGCAGGAAGCAGGAATCGGTTGTGCCGTTTACTACCCCATTCCTCTGCACCAACAAAAGGCCTTTGAGGCCGATTGCCAGGGTGTCAGCATGCCGGTCAGCGAGCAGATCTCAGAAAACTGTATGTCTCTGCCGATCTTCCCCGAGCTGAGCGAAGAGCAAGTGAATACTGTACTCGACGTGATCCGCGGAGTGATGAGTGAATAAAGCTCTGCAAGGAGCCAAACGCATTATGGTGGTCGCCGGTGAAGCATCCGGTGACCTGCATGCCGCCAACTTCGTTAAGGCCGCCAAACACATTCAGCCAGATCTTTATTTCTATGGTATCGCCGGGCCCAAGATGCGAGAGCAAGGTGTAGAGGCGATTCATGATGCCTCTGAACTGGCCGTCATGGGCTTTGTAGAACCGCTGCTGCAATACCGCCGCCTGATGCGGGTGTTAAACCATATGAAACAGGTAGTATGCGAGGATAAGCCTGATCTGCTGGTCTTGACGGACTATCCCGGTTTTAACCTAAGACTGGCGGAGGCCGCCAAGGCCTGTGGGGTAAAGGTTTTATTCTATATCAGTCCACAAGTATGGGCCTGGCGTCAGGGACGAGTGAAGAAAATCGGTGAACGCATCGACAAGATGGCGGTGATCTTTCCATTCGAAGCCGCCTTCTATGAAAAATTTAATGTTCCGGTGCGTTATGTCGGTCACCCCCTGGTCGATGAGGTCAAGCCCTCTATCAGTCGTGAAGCGGCATTCAATAAATTTGGGCTAGACCCCACTCGCCCGGTTATAGGCTTGTTCCCAGGCAGTCGCCGTGCAGAGATCAAACGCTTAATGCCACTAATGCTGGAGAGTGCCGAACGTATACTCGACAGCCATCCAGATGCGCAGTTTATTTTACCGATCGCCTCTGGTATTAGGCGAGAGATGATCCAGCCATGTCTGGATAAATCAGCTATCAAGGTGACGCTGGTTGATGGGCAAAGCTATGATGTTGCCCAAACCTGTAATGCCATCGTTACCGCCTCTGGCACCGCCACGCTGGAAATCGCCATGCTGGGCATTCCGATGGTGATTACCTATAGGGTTGCCTGGTTAACCTATGCCATTATTCGTCGCATGTTAAAGATCCCACATGTAGGCCTGGCCAATATTGTTGCCGGTGAAGAGGTAGCAAGGGAACTTATTCAAGAAGCGGCGACCGCCGATAACATCAGTAACGAAATTAACCGGTTGCTCAGCGACGATAACTATGTCGCTGATATTAAAGACAAGTTAAGCGGTATTAAAGACAAAATGGGTGAAAGTGGCGGCTCGGAAAACCTGGCCAAACTGGCGCTGGAGATGCTGGAAGAATAAAACAGTATGGAGTGAACCTAACGGATCACTCCACGCTGAGAATTTTGTAAAAAATCACTAAAGCGCGCTACTTCATCATAAGAGGCGGCAAGCTCCCCCATCTCGGCAATCGCATCACTCACACTCATACTTGAGCGATAGAGAATTTTGTAGGCCTTTTTGATAGCACTACGTGCTTCGGATGAGAAACCACGTCGCTTCAAACCTTCTGAATTTAAACCATAAGGTTGTACCGGATTGCCCTGCGCCATGACATAAGGCGGCAAATCCTTATTTAACACCGTCCCCAAACCCGTGAAGCTGTGCGCTCCAATAGAGGTAAACTGATGTACGCAGGTATATGCTCCCAAAATAGCAAAGTCATCCACCGTCACATGGCCGGCGATTTGTGCATTATTGGCAAAAGTCGTGTTATTGCCAACAATACAGTCATGGGCGAAATGGGTATAGGCCATGATCCAGTTATCATTTCCTATACGCGTCTCACCGCCACCATCAGCAGTACCACGGTTCATTGTACAGAATTCGCGTACCACGTTTCTGTCGCCAATAAATAACTTGCTCTCTTCACCGTGAAATTTTTTATCCTGAGGAACTTCGCCTATAGATGAGAACTGATAAAACTTATTCTCACGGCCAATAACCGTCGGCCCCTGAATAACGACATGGGGCCCTATCCAGGTACCCTCACCTATTTCTACATTGGGGCCAATAACAGAAAACGGGCCAATAGTAACATTGTCTGCAATCTTGGCTGAAGGATCGACAATGGCGCGAGAGTCGATGCTCATTAAACCTCTCTCTCTGCACACATTAGTGTTGCCGTCGTAACTACTTTACCATCTACACTAGCTTTAGCGTCAAACTTCCACACACCACGTTTGGTTTGTAAAACTTCAACTTCAAGAATAAGTTGATCACCTGGTTCGACAGGTTGCTTGAAGCGTGCACTATCTATGCCGACAAAATAATAGATCGTGTTATCTGTCGGCTTACTCTCTGTCGTTTTAAATGCCAGTATACCGGTAGCCTGAGCCAATGCTTCCAGTATTAATACACCAGGCATCACAGGACGATGAGGAAAATGCCCCGGGAATTGTGGCTCATTAACCGTTACATTCTTAATGGCTTTTAAATACTTACCCTTTTCCAGCTCTAATACACGGTCAACCAATAAAAACGGATAGCGATGGGGCAAATGCTTCATCACTTCATAGATATCCATCTTTTCCAAAGGCTTACTCCTTATTCTTTTCGATACCCTGTTCCAGGGCCTTAATACGGTTTGCCATTTCATCTAATTTTTTGAAACGGGCATAATTCTTATTCCAGATCTTGCTTGGCTCGACCGGGCTACCCGAAGAGTACGCACCTGAATCTTTTATAGATTTTGTCACAAATGACATGGAGGTCACCATGACTCCATCGGCTATTTCCAGGTGGCCTAATATCGATGCGGCACCACCAATAGCACAGTGTGAGCCTATCTTGGCACTGCCGGCGACTCCCACACAACCGGCCATCGCCGTGTGATCT
>JABURU010000226.1 GCA_014762485.1 Gammaproteobacteria bacterium
ATCGCTACCGATGAACCTGTGATGGAAGACATCCACGGCTTGCGTGGACAATTGATGCGCTATAACCAGCAACAAATTGGCGAGCATAAGTTGCAGAATCTGGGGGTGTTTGCGCGTGATGAACATAACCGTTTCCTGGCGGGTGTGTATGGCTGGTTGCAGTTCGGCTGGTTATATATTGATTTGATGTGGGTGGATGAGTCTCTGCGCAAAAATGGTGTGGGTACTCACTTGATGCAAGAGCTTGAATCCCTGGCGACCGACAAAGGAGTAAGCCGTGCTTACCTGACCACCGCCAGCTTTCAGGGCATGGAATTTTATCAAAAATTGGGTTACGAAATTTGCGATCAGATGAATATGGTATCGGATGATGGCCAGGAGTTTATTCGTTATACGATGCGTAAAGAACAATTGAATGCCTAAGGCGAGGTTGAATCCGTCGCTGTTTTTATTCACTAGGGTAGGTCAAACAAGAGAATTTCAGCCTGGTCGTTGGTGGTGATAGAGATCCGCTCTTCGTTATTTATTGTGACACCGTCGCCATGTTGCATGTCGAGATTATTGACCCGGGCTTCACCTTTGGCCAGATGCAGGTAGGCGGTTCTACCGGTGTTCAATGTATGGTTGATAGAGGTGCCAGCCTTTATCCTACTGGCATAAAGTAGCGCATCCTGATGGATGGTTAGTGAATCATCGCGACCATCCGGTGAGGCGACCAGGGTTAATTGATTCTCCAGTTCGCTAGAAAAATCCTGTTGCTCGTAACCAGGTTGTACCCCTTTCTCATTGGGCATGATCCAGATCTGCAGAAAGTTCACGTTATCGTCACTGGAAGGGTTGTATTCGCTGTGCATCACACCGGTGCCGGCACTCATACATTGCACTTCACCGGGGCGAATGACCGAGCCATTGCCCATGTTGTCCTTGTGCTCCAGTGCGCCGGACAGGACATAACTGATGATCTCCATATCACGATGAGCATGCATGGGAAAGCCCGCCTTGGGGGCAACGGTGTCATCATTTATTACCCGTAAAGCGGAGACCCCCATATGTTGAGGATCATAATAGTCAGCAAAGGAGAAGGTATGGTAACTGTTTAGCCAGCCGTGACTGGCATGGCCGCGTTGGTTTGTGGGGCGTAGTGTGATCATGGTGCTTAAAATTTTTTACTAAGGAAGTCGAAGCTTAGCACAGGGTAAGTGATGAAATGTATCGATGAAGACCTGCATTACATCGTCTAGGTGTGGATGTAATGCAGGTAAATACAGGCTTAATGCTCGGCCTTATACCCCATACGGAAACCACCCCAGTGCTTACCATTTATGTAAATGGGCACCGAGATATCGTGCAGTACTTCACCGGTATCACGTTTATAGGTTTGCAACAGGAACTTACGCGTATGGGCACCACAACGTGAGCCGACGCGATCGGTAAAGATACGCTTGGTACGGTTGTTTACCAGGTCCGTCTGATAATCCCCGGTGAGAGGCTGGGAGAACTTCTTGTTATGGGTAGGGAAGTAACCCTTATCATCTACCGCGCCGGCATAGGCAATTTCACCATGCTGCTGCAAAATGGGTTCCTGAATATCCGGTAATACTTTGTCAGTGAAGCTGTCAAAACGGGTAGTGTATTTCGCTGGATTGGAACCGGCAATTTCCTTGTAATCACGATCAAATAGATCATCCAACGTGATCTGGTTGTTCGCGATGGCCTGCTCAAAAGTCTGTGAGATGATCGTTGCTGCATCAGAGGCAATCTTACGCATCTGATCATGTACGGTACCCAGATCAAATCCGGACATCGCGTCATGGATAAATTCGGCCATTTCAGCCAGTTTAAGAGACTGTTGAGCAATCCCTTCCACTTGTTGTTCGGTTTCATTCAGGTGGGTTGTCACCGTACTGATGGCGCCGGAAATTTGCTCCACCTCGGCGGCGTTCTCTTCTGCGCCTTGTGATATACCGGAGATCTCCTTTGATACCGACTCGGACTGCTGCAAGATATTCTCCAGCAAATTATTTACTTCACTGGTGCTATGCGCACTGCTATTAATGGAGTCCATTAACTCGCGCATGTTGCCTGCGGCCGCGCCTACCTGGCTATAGATCTCATTGACCGTTTGCTTGATCTCGCTAGTAGACTCGGCGGTACGTTGTGCCAGTGAGCGCACCTCGTCGGCCACTACAGCAAAACCACGTCCCTGTTCGCCGGCGCGCGCCGCCTCGATGGCCGCATTAAGCGCCAGCAGATTGGTCTGCTCGGCGATGTCACTGATCACATTGCTAACCTCGAGTATTTGGTTAGATTTGATTTCCAGTCCAGAGATGATCTCGGCGGTTTGCTCAGCATGTTGCTTGGTGGACTGCATTTGTGCGGCCGTTTTTTGCGTCGCCTGTCTACCCTGATTACTGACATCATGAGATTGTTGGGCTGAGTGCGAGGCATTTCCCGTCATCTGTGCCATTTCATCCATAGTCAGGGTGATACGGTTAATTGATTCGGCTATGACATTGGTTTCTGCAACTTCTTCATGCACCTTCTGCTCCAGACTATCGGAGGAGAAAGAGACCTCAGCGGCGGCAATAGCGATGCGGCTACCACTTTCTGATAATTGTACTCTTAGCTTGGCAACGGCTTGCAGGGATTCGATACTTTTCTGGTACAACGGGTGTGTTATGGAGCGTGATGCTTGTTCGTCTATCTTACCGGATACGACGGTATTACTCAGACTGGCAAACGCCTGCTGGAGCGGGGTCATCACAAGGCGGATGTAGAGTAAGGTTTGCATGACCAGGGATATGATTAGTGAGGATATCAGTACCATCTCGGCTGGTAGAAACTGGAGCAGCACGACGCCTGCGATTGTCGCGACAAGCAGGCTACCAATAGCAGGAGACAGGTAGGTTGTATATGATTGGTTGCTCATGAATATTCACCATATGAAACCGTGTTTGTATCGTGAAGATATTTTCTCATGACCGCTATAACCTGTCAGCAGAGAAAAGGCCTCCGTTACAACAAATTGACTTAATTACAGAAAATAGGACATATTTTAATATTGTCAGTCAGTATAGAAATAAGATCAGGGTAGATGGTTATACTGAAATAACTCGAATAATGAACTACAAAATAGTGACGCCAGGTATGGATGCTGGGTCAAAAAATAATTAGGAAATGGAATATGAATTGTGAAAAAGAGCCAATGAATGGCTTGCTCTATTGTGCAATATACTCCCCGTGATTACCCAGCCGGACACCGGCTGTCTGGACAATATGTCACCCTTGAGCCGATTAATGCCCAACAACATTGTTATGATTTGTATGCGGTATCACACGGTAGTAAAGCGCGTGGAAGTTTGATGATCCTGTACAGATGTTTGCCTGGCTACAGTCGTGTGAGCGTTCTTCTCGCTTTCGGTTTTATGCCGTAAAGCTAAATGATACACAGAGAGCCATTGGCATGGTGAATTTTTGTAATGTCGTAGAAAAGATGGGAAGGCTGGAAGTGGACTTCATCTGGTATCAGGCGGAATACCAGCAAACCTATGTGAATACGGAATCAGTATATCTACTGTTACCGGGGGCCTTTGAAAATATGGACTACCGTAGAGTGGAATGGAAATGTGGTGCCCGGAATGCCAGATCGAGAACAGCGGCATTACGCCTGGGCTTTTCATCCGAGGGAGTGTTTCGCAAACATATGATTTAAACGGTGAAAATCGCGATACCACCTGGTACGACATGGTGGATGACGACTGGCAAAGACTGAAACCCAATTATGACAAATGGTTAATGAGTAATGATAACGAGCTATCATTACGTGAAATGAATGCCGCATTACTATTTAGCTCAATACGTACACTATAAAAAGCACAATTAAGTTGCTGTTTTTATAATAAGTAAATTAGCTACCTCTAAAATAATTCACTCGCCATTACTTTCTGTGTAAAGTAGATTTTTCTATATACACGGTAGTTTCTGATGATAGAAAAACTGGTATACGTCGCGAAACAGTTCCCTGGTCATGAAATTGTGCAGGAGATCGTTTCCCGCTTTGATGACGGCAAGACCTCTCTCCAGCACTGGGAGTGGGCGATACAGATTAATAACCTGATTTTACTGCTTCACCTTTTGCAGCAATATTTAACCGACGAAGACGATGTAAAAGAGGTCAAAGAGCTGATATGCCAGAACCTGGAGCAGCAAACGGATGGTCCCCAGGTCATCGTAGGTGAGTACGTGGTGGCAGATGAAGAGTTGCGGCATTTGCTCAGTGAGAATATTCAGACGACAAGCGAGTTACCGTTAAATCAGTTAGCC
>JABURU010000128.1 GCA_014762485.1 Gammaproteobacteria bacterium
CTTCGTCGGCAGCGTCAGATGTTTATAAGCGACAGGCACCGAACTTATGCAGCGCTTCTATAGCGTCACTTAACTCATCAACAGGTCGATTGTGATCTGCCTGGCGCTTGCGCAATCTAACACACTGTTTAATCATGCGCTCGACGTTTGGCTTATCCTCTTCACTAATAGGGGGTAATGACATCTATATCGCCTCCTGTGCTTCATTCCATGCCTGCTGGATTTCATTAAAAAGATCATGCTCACCACCGCGATCGGGGTGATGCTTTTGCACTTTGATTCTGTATTGTTTTTTTACCTCGTCGATGGTGCTGCAGTCATGCGCATCGAGTACATCGCGCCAGTGCCGTTTGGCCTGGACCACACCTGGACCAGGTAGTGCCTGGTAGCCGGTGAAGGCCTTGGCGATGTCACCCACCCCCCATCGTTCTATGCCGCGCAAGGCCCCTATATGGGCGGCCACGGCGGCGATGTTGTCCGCCACCCGGTCCCACTTATCACACGGCAGACAGTGCGGAACGCCATCGAGATCGAAGTAGACCGCGACACCGGGATCATCCGGTGCCGCTCGACCCGACATCGGCATGCCGTCGGTTTTTCTTACTGGCATGTTCGAGCTAATAATAATATCGGCAGGCACTACTCGGTACGGGTTACCTATCGGCGTCATCAATGCTAATTCATCACGCAGGCGCTTAATGGCTTGCGCTATTGATAGCTCCTGTTTCCAGCCTCGGTCGTTCTTCTTGCCAAAGGCGGCACGCTTTCGCTGGTGTGCCTGGGTACGTGGCCACCCAGCTGGCCAGCTTAAAGGGTAGGCTTGATCATGATGCATCAGTGAGTACTCCTATCCGACAGGTGTAACAGGGGGTGGAGGTGGTGAGTCAGGCCGACCAGTCAACCTGTCCGTCTGCAGCGCCGGAGCTCTTGATGACAGGGCCTCGGTTTCGTTCTCGATGTCTTCCTGCTCATCGCTTATTTTTCCTGCCTGGCAGGTGGCGATTGCCGTCATACCAAACAGTGCGCCGATCATTAACAGGACGAAGGTTACAATGATCGCCAGTTCTAAACTGATTTTTATATCATCCATTTTTCTGCTCCTTTTTGTTCATCCGTTTATCCAACAAGTCGCTAAGTGAGACCGCGTGCGCGGCTCCTTAGCTTGCTGTTATGAGTACAGCCCTCTTGCAGCACGTTCTGGATATAATCTCCGCATTTCACTATTAGGTACCTCGACATAAACACCGGCGCTGCTTTCGTACACCTCTAATGGCTCCTTGCATTTAAGTACATCACTCGCGGTACTGTCAGACTCAATACCGGAGTAAGGAATAGCCCACCTGACGCAATCACCGTAAGCCCCTCTATTAATAATTACCCTGTCGGCGGTTTCGTTATCGCGTATATAACCCCTTGTTTCAGGCCTGTTGCGTAATTTAGTTAATAGCCTTTCTTTAGTTGTACTCATAACAATTCATCCGTGCGGGACTTCGCGCTGTCGCGCTCGCCCCACAATTCCACCTGTTATATTGCTTATTGCTCACCCGGAAGAAGAGCGTCACTATCCCATTCATCAAGAACCCGTAACACGCGCCACGCGTAATCATCTTCCCGGTCAACTTGATCTAATCGCTTATGAACATAAGCAATGGCCTCATCGCGGGTTTTAAAGCCCTGATGGTATTCGCCCTGGTAGGCCTCTGCTGCTGCATAATTTTCTTTTGCCATCGTCGGTATCTCCGTTTAAATCGCAATATAACTCCAAGCGTTCAACACCCTATTAGAATTTCTATCTGCTCGGCGCAATCTTCAAGGGCAGTCGAAACTGCCAAGGCATGATCCCAGCCTGAATTAGACTCCAAGCTTTTTGCTCTCTCACGCCATGACTGAGCTATATCACGAATATTATTAATCTTGAGTTCGAGCGTTGAACAAGTCGGTACAGAGGGCGACTCTTTCTGTTTCCATTTTTCGTAACAGTCACCCGAGTGAAAGAAGCGGATAGGCTCACCATCATCATTCCATAGCCACCTAAATAGCCCTGCTTCCCATTCATCGAAGCGTAGCCCCGCTTCTTTTATTTGATGTTCGGTTAATCTTTTCATAGCTCATGACCTCAATCTGCTGTATGCCACTTGTCCTTGTATGCCTGAATAAACTCAGGCTCGAAATATGACTCCCACCCACAGTGTGGACATTCAAACTGTTCACCATTAAAAGAGGATCTGGGTTTGGTTTTACATTGAGGATCACCGCAGTACGGCGTGTATCCTTTTTGGGTTATAAGGTTTTCTCTTACTATGCTCATGCTCACCCTCCGGCCTGTTTGCTCTGGTTAAACAGATCCTGCTGCTTCATCACTTTGTCATGCAGTAACAGGTTGCCAGCGTCGACCAGGTAGGCGACGTCGGGATCGTGCGTGACCAGGTCGTCGCTGTCGTTAAAGGTGCGACCGAGGTCGTCGGTGTAGAGGTAGTCGACGGCGCCGCTTATCTTGGCTTTTGCTCGGGCAATGTTTAAAAGCGTCGCGCCGATCTCATCCTGGGCCAGTGATACTTCCAGCGGTTGGCCGTTATGATTCACAGTAAGACTAGGCATGCCCCCCCTCCTTAATGGCTTTTAAAATTAACGTCGGCTCGTCGTCCTGCCATTGAATGTCGGGATACATCCAGCCAGGCAGCTGCGCGCCGCGTTGGCCTTCTTCTTCGTCCAGGCACCACATGCCGGTGTCATCCTCGGCGGGACACTTTTCGGTTTTAAAGTTGTAGATCCATAACTCACCATTGCGGTCACGCGCGGCGTACACATCGGCGAACGGGTTGAGTTCCAGCACCGTGGTGAAGGGCTGCGAGGTGATGGATACCTCTAGATCATCCGTCACGCGACTGACGGGGATAAGGTGTGCAACCTGGTTCATGACCTGGCCTCCTGTGATGTTGCTCGATGGTTCCACTTATCTGCCGGCGCGCATCCTTTGCACTGGCAGCACTCAATCGCGTCATACTCGCCATCTTCATCCCACCAGTCGGTGATGCGTAAATCGGTCGAGCCACAAAAGGGACAAGGCGCCATTTTGCTTAGATCAATCTGCGACATTGGATCAGACCTCCTTCCTGGTTAACTCAAACATTTTTACCTCGACCTTGGCGAGGGCGAGCAGTGAAGGTTTCAGATCATCTGGCGCCTTGTAGTACTCCAGTCGCTGCAGGTGTATCTGTTGAGCCCGGGATAGAAGCATTAGATTTTCAATATCACTATTTTTTTGATCGGCATTAATAAAGGAGACGACATATCCCCTGGGGATGGTCCCATGATGTTGCTCCCATACGACGTGATGTTTTGGCCTGTAGTAACCTTGTGTACCCGTATAGGGATTAGGTTCATCAACCTTGATCAAGACATACCCATTCTTTGAGCAGAGCCTTTCTGATCCTATAGGCTTAGTATTTGAAGGATTTCCTCCTTTTTTAAACGAGCCCGAGTTAGGTTTGCAGACCCCTTTGGAGCCGGTGTTCCAGGGCTTATGCTCTTTTTTAAATAGGCCATCCCGGCCCGACTTTATCTTGTGCCGAGAGGTGAAGGATTTGATCTGTTTAGCCGTTCTCTCGGTACCAAAGCGCTGGTTAAATTCCTCGACCAGCTTCTTGGTTTCCATTAACGGATAGTGGGTTTTTATATACTCGGCCTGCTCCTCGGTGTAACTGAGAAAAACACCTTTTGCATGGCCACCTTTACGTCCGCAGGTGAACTTATGATTTTTAAGTGTCGACTTTATCGCGGCCAGGCTCTTGTTCAGACCAAAATGCTGGTTAAATTTTTCCGTCAGCTCCGGCACCCTCATCTGCTTAAAGCCGTCTTTTAAGAATGTCAGCTGCTGTTTTGTATATTTCATTTTTTATCCAGCCCTATCATTGCCGGAGTGCTTTTGATCAGGTTATCGCCCAGCGCCTTCTGTGCATCAAACGCTAGCCTGGCGTTATCAATGATCTCCCGGGCGACACCCGTCATCGCCTTGGAGCGATCAATCTCCGACTTTAATTCGTCGCCACCGAGGTCCTCATTACCCAGTCGTTCCATCTGCGCAAAGAGGTGGTCGTTTAAATCGATTAATTTATTTTTCATTGGATGGTTCTCCAGTTGGTTATTTCACACCCAGGGACGCTGCCATCTGCCGGATGGTCGCCTCGGATGCGGTTTCGACTCCCCTGGATACACGCTCGGCGTGATTGCGTACCAGGGATATATTTTTCGGGGAGAAGCCTTTACGGTCGCCCCACTGTTTTTGGGTAATGCCCTCCTGCGCCAG
>JABURU010000107.1 GCA_014762485.1 Gammaproteobacteria bacterium
GGCCCGCATCCGTCGCGGTCGGGTGGGCACTGGCGATTGCGGCCGAAGCTGGCAGCGGTGTAGCGCTCTGACAAGAGGCCAACTGGGTTAATAACAGGAGGAGTATGATTCGCTTCATTTGTCTACTTCCAGAAAGAAAAAGGGCCCACTAAAGGGCCCCTTTTATTACGCTTGTCCGGTGAGTCGGAGATACTTCTGCTTCAGCGTATCTTCACTCTCCTCATTGTCTGGATCCGTAAGGATACAGTCAACGGGACAAACCTCTATACACTGGGGCTCATCGTAATGGCCAACACACTCGGTACACTTGTCACGATCGATCTCATAGATCTCTTCGCCCTGGTAAATCGCCTCGTTGGGGCACTCGGGTTCACAGACGTCGCAGTTAATGCATTCGTCGGTAATCAACAATGACATTCTTGTCTCCTGAAAATCGGTTATGCACCTGCTGACATTGCAGGCCGCACAGAACGCGACATATTAGCGTATTCTACTTCTCAATGCAGCCATGACGTCTGTGTGGACAAAATCCGAGACATCGCCTCCCAGGGTGGCGATCTCTTTTACCAGGCTGGAAGAGATATAGGAATATTGTTCTGCCGGGGTGAGAAAGAGGGTTTCCACATCCGGGGCCAGTCGGCGGTTCATCCCCGCCAGCTGGAACTCGTATTCAAAGTCAGATACCGCCCGCAGACCACGTAGAATCACGTTAGCGCCCGATTCGCGCACATAGTCCACCAGTAGGGTACCAAATCCATCAACTTCCACATTTGGCAGGTGAGCCAAAACCCGGCGCGCCATCTCCACCCGCTCGCCGTGGACAAACATCGGCTTCTTGCCAGGATTCCGCGCGATGGCCACGATCACCTTGTCAAACAGGTGGCTGGCCCGCTCGATCAGGTCGGTATGACCATTGGTGATGGGATCAAATGTTCCGGGATAAACAGCTGTAGTATTCATGCTGGCATAGTGTAAGGCAAAGCGGCCAAGCTGTCAGGCCACCCTTTCCAGCAAATAGTACGCCACCTGTCCGGCTTGCTTGTGTCGGCGCACCTGCCAGCCATCTGGCAACGGGAACGGGGATAGCTCCTTTTCCACCTCGGTGTAAATCAGGGCATGCTCAGATAGCCAGCGGCCAGAGATTAAAGACTCCAGGCATGTCGCCAGTAAGCCCTGTCGAAATGGCGGATCCAGGAAAATGATATCGTAGGGCTCGGCTTCGCCCTGTAGATACTGCACCGCATCGGCACACTGGATACGCGCTCCTTCGGCCTGCAACAGTTGACCGGTTTGTTGCAGATACCGGGCCACCGCAGGGGCCTTTTCCACCATCGTCATGGTGGCCGCGCCACGTGATAAGCCTTCCCAGCCCAGCGCACCGCTACCGGCAAACAGGTCCAGGCATCGAGCCCCGGTGATCACCGGTTGTAACCAGTTAAACAGGGTTTCACGCACCCTGTCGGGCGTCGGCCGAACCCCCTCAATATCAGGAAACTGCAGCTTGCGACCACGCCACTGTCCACCAATGATGCGCAGTACCCGGTTGCCCCCTGGTGTTGGACGCCTAGCTTTGCCTGATTTCACTTAGCGCCTCATTTACCATTGCCGACGATAACGGTCACCATCTTGTCGGGGTCAACACGGCGGGCAAAGGCATCCTTAATCTGCTCCAGCGTCAGCGCTTCGACCTTTTGATTAAAGCTCTCCAGGTAGTCCAGGGGCAGGCGGTAAAAGCCGATCATCGCGGCATATTCCACCAGGTCCTTGTTGGAGTCGATGCGCAAGGGGAAGCCCCCGGTAATATTCTTCTTCGAGGCACGCAGTTCTTTTTCACTTGGCCCCTGCTCGACAAACTTCTGTAGTGTGCTGCGCATGACTTTGACCGCGACCTCTACCTGATCATTACGGGTTTGCAGCCCCATCTGGAAAGGCCCCGCCTCCCGCATGGGTACGAAATAGCTGTAGGCACTATAAGCCAGGCCACGTTTTTCGCGGATCTCGCTCATGATACGCGAGCCAAAACCGCTACCACCTAAAATATGGTTACCGACATACAGGGCCATGTAATCCTTGTCGCCACGCTTCATACCGGTCTGCCCGATCAATATGTGGCTCTGGCTGGAAGGGTGTGAAATACGTTTGTTTACCGCCGTCTCAAGCGGTACTACCGGTTCAATTTTGTGCGCGGCGCTGCCGACATCCAGTCCAGCAGTGACCTGCTCGGCAATCGCCTCGGCCTGCACTTTGTCCACCGCCCCCACTATCGCCACCACCGCATTACGGGCCACATAGTAACTATTGTGGAATGCCACCAGGTCCTGACGGGTGATAGCCGCAACCGAGGCGCGGGTACCCTCTGAAGGGCGCCCATAGGCGTGCTCGCCATACAATAGCCGCAGGAAATTCTCCTCAGCGATATCACCTGGGGACTCTTGCCGAGACTTAAGTGCAAGCAAGAGACGTGAGCGCTCCCGGTCCAGTACCTTGCTCGGGAAGCTGGGGGCTGCCACCAGGCTTGAAAACAGCTTTAGTGCCGGTTGCAATTGTGCCTCGTTGTTCAGGCTACGCAATTGCACCAAAGCCATATCTTTTAGCGAGCTGGAAGAAAACTCCGCGCCCAGGTCTTCAAAACCGGCGCTAATGGACTCTTCGTCCATGCCCTTGATGCCACTATCCAGCAAGCCATTGGTTATCAAGGCCAGGCCAGCCTTATCACCATCACGTGCCGAGCCAGCATCAAACACCATGCGCACATCCACCATAGGCAGTTGTGGTGCGTGAATATAATAGACACGAGCCCCTTTGCTACTGGTCCAGTGCTGAATATCGGGGCTGGCCTGTACGGTACCCGCAAATAGCAGGCAACCGATCAGTAACATACGTAAATTAGTTTGCATCACGCACCTCTCCGTTTGCCTTCACCGGTACCAGTTGGGCAATCGTCAGGCCCTCCTCCACCAGGTACTTTCTGGCTACCGCACGTACTTGCTCGGCGGTCACCGAGGTAATATGTTTTTCATATTGCTCGGATAATTGCCAGCCCAGGCCGACGGTCTCCAACATCCCTAGCTCCATCGCCTGATAGAAGATAGAGTCCTGCTGATAAACCTTGGCGGCCAGCACCTGGGCCTTGATGCGCCTTAACTCAGTGCTGCTAACCAGGGTCTTTTTCACCCGGGATAACTGCTTTTCGATCGCCTTTTGTACCCGCGCCACCGACTTTCCTGCCGTCGGGGTCGCCTGCACCATAAATAACTCGTTATACCTGGCCACCGAGTTGTAGCCGGCTCCCACAGAGGCCGCCAACTGTTGTTTACGCACTAGCTGGCGTGGCAACCGCGAGGCATTTCCACCATCCAGCACCCCGGCGAGAACCTCCAGTGCATACGGCTCCCAGGGCTCATCGGCCTGACCAATGACAGGCACCTTGTACCCCATCAGCAACTGCGGCAACTGCGCAGCTGCCTTCACTTCTATGCGCCGCATACCTTTTTGCGCAAACTCTTTGCGTGGCTTGGAGCCTTGTAGCTTAGTTGGCTCGATGTCACCAAAGTGTTCTTTTGCCAGCTTATGCACGTCATCCGCCTGCACATCGCCCACCACCACCAGGGTGGCATTATTAGGTGCATAAAAACGTTGATACCAGTGACGCAGATCCGCCACGGTGAGGGACTCCAGATCCGTCATCCAGCCAATAATTGGCTGATGATAGGGGCTACTGGCAAAGGCGGTGGCATAAAACTGTTCATAGGTCAGTGCCTGCGGATTATCGTCGGTGCGCAGACGACGCTCCTCCTGGACTACCTTAAGTTCCTTGGCAAACTCGTCTTCCGGCAGGGTCAGGTTGCGCATCCGATCCGCCTCCATCTCAAAGCTCACCTTGAGACGGCTCTTCTCCAACTGCTGGAAATAGGCGGTGTAATCACGACCAGTGAAGGCATTTTCACGCCCGCCATTCTCGGCAATGATGCGGGAGAACTCTCCGGCTGGATGGCGCTTAGTGCCCTTGAACATCATATGCTCCAGCACATGGGAAACACCGGTTACCCCACCGTACTCATCGCTGGCACCCACCTTGTACCATATCTGTGACACCACCACAGGGGCCCGATGATCCTCCTTCACCAGGAGCTTCATACCGTTATCCAGTTTAAATTCATGGACCTTGGCATCAAGCGGAAAAGCAAAAATAAATGCACTGGCAATTAGCACCAGTTTGGAAAAGTGAGAAAATGTCTGCCGCATTGTGTCGCTTCTATTGTTATGTCCTTAAACAGAGAATGATTAGATATCGTAAAGATAT
>JABURU010000142.1 GCA_014762485.1 Gammaproteobacteria bacterium
GATGTGAAATTGGGTGACAGCATTGCAGTGAACGGTGTCTGCCTGACCGCCGTGGAACTACCCGGTAATGGCTTTTGGGCCGATGTCTCGGGAGAGACCCTGGCACGTAGCAACATGGGTGATTTTCAGGTTGGTTTCAAGGTTAACCTGGAAAAGGCCCTGACACCGACCACCCGCCTGGGCGGGCACCTGGTGAGTGGTCACGGCGACGGTGTCGGTGAAGTTGCCGAGCGCTTTGATGATGGTCGCTCGGTCAGGTTTCGTATTAAGGCCCCGGATGAACTGGCCAAATATATTGCCGAAAAAGGCTCGATTTGTGTCGATGGCATCAGTTTGACGGTGAATGCCGTAGAGGGGGCAATCTTTGATTTGAATATTGTGCCTCATACCTTGCAGGAAACCACGATGGAGGGCTTTCAGCCCGGTACCCGTGTGCATCTTGAGGTCGATATTATTGCCCGTTACCTGGAGCGGATGTTGTTGGGTGATGAGGCAGCAAAGTCAGGATCAGGCGTCAGTCTTGATTTTCTGACAGAACATGGATTTATCAGGAAGTAGCTATGGCGCTAAATAGTATTGAAGAGATCATTGAGGATATCCGTCAGGGCAAGATGGTGATCCTGATGGATGATGAGGATCGTGAAAACGAAGGCGATCTGATTATGGCGGCTTCCTGGGTGCGTCCTGAAGATATCAACTTTATGGTTACTCATGCCCGTGGCCTGGTGTGCATGCCGATGTCTCGTGCTCGCTGTGAACAGCTGAACATCCCACTTATGGTAAAAGACAATACCGAGGCTTATTCCACCGCCTTTACGGTGTCCATTGAAGCCGCAGAAGGGGTTACCACCGGGATCTCGGCCGCGGATCGAGCGACTACGATTCGCACCGCGGTGGCTAAGGATGCCAAGCCTGATGATATTGTTCAGCCTGGTCATATTTTCCCTTTGATGGCCCAGGCCGGGGGGGTGTTGACCCGTGCCGGTCATACCGAGGCCGGAGTGGACCTGGCGCGTATGGCTGGCCTGGAAGAGGCGGCGGTAATCGTTGAAATTCTCAACGAAGACGGTACTATGGCGCGCCGGCCTGAACTGGAAAAGCTGGCCGAACAGTTTGATATGAAGATCGGTACCGTCGCGGACCTGATCGACTACCGTTTAAAGAATGAACAGAACCTGGAGCGTGTCTCCGAATGCGAGATGCCCACCGAGTACGGTGATTTTCGTCTATTTGCCTATCATGATCATATAGATCAAGGTCTGCACTTTGCCCTCGTGAAGGGGAATATTAGTGCCGATAAAGATGTGATGGTGCGTGTACACATGCAAAGCTCACTGTGTGATGTATTTGGTAATTTGCGCCCTGAGTGTGGTTGGCCACTATCCGATGTGATGCGCCGCATAGATGAGGCCGGTGAGGGGGTGGTGGTGATCCTGAGACAGGAAGAGTCCAATGCCAGCCTGGTAGAAACGATTCGAAATTACCAACAGCGCGATAAAGGAGTAGACTTGGGCAGGAAAGAGGCTTCCCAGGATCTACGGACTTACGGTATTGGAGCCCAGATCCTTAAAGATCTGGGTGTCAAACGCATGCGGGTGATGAGCTCGCCCAAGCGCATGCATGCACTTTCCGGTTTTGGCCTGGAAGTCGTCGAATATGTAAGTGGCTAATAGCCACCGTTGTGACAGGAAGTAATCATGAGCGAGATAAAAACAGTAGAAGGCAACCTGACCATAAGCGGTGCCCGGTTTGGTATTTTGGTGGCACGTTTTAACAGCTTTATTGTTGATGGTCTGGAATCCGGTGCCATTGATGCCTTGCGTCGTCATGGAGTAGAGGCAAAAGACATCGAAATCGTTCGAGTTCCCGGTGCTTTTGAGATCCCGCTAGCGGCCCAGGCGATGGCGGCGGCAAAGAAGTACGATGGCATTATTGCCCTCGGCGCCGTGATTCGTGGTTCTACCCCGCACTTTGACTTTGTTGCGGGTGAGTGCACCAAAGGCCTGGCCAGCGTGTCTATGGAACATAATATTCCTGTGGGCTTTGGGGTACTGACCGTAGATACCATAGAGCAGGCTATTGAGCGCGCGGGTACCAAGGCAGGTAACAAAGGCGCGGAAGCCGCGATGACCGTTGTTGAAATGGTCAATGTATTGAAGCAAATTTAAGGCAATATCATTAATGAGTAAGGCCCGTCATAAGGCTCGTAGCCGTGCCGTTCAAGCCCTTTATCAGTGGCAGATGAGTGGCAATGATATTCGTGAGGTCGAGGAGTATTTCCTTGCCGAACAGAATATGAATAAAACTGACATGGAGTACTTTTCGGAGTTACTGCATGAGGTTCCGAAGAACCTGTCGGAACTGGATGGGCATATATCGCCAACGCTGGATCGTCCTTTTGAAGAGATCGATCCAGTAGAAAAGGCCATCCTGCGCATCGGCACCTATGAGCTGGTGTATCGCAAGGATGTCCCCTATCGTGTGGTGATCAATGAGTGTGTCGAGCTGGCCAAATCTTATGGTGCGGAAGAAGGACACAAGTATATTAATAGTGTGCTAGATCGACTGGCCTTGCGCCTGCGTGATGCGGAAGTGAACGCCAAGCGCACAGGCAAATAAACTCAGTGAACGTCTATGCCTGAATCATCCAGCGACCCCTCAAACGGTGCAGGCCCTGATTCAAACAAGGGCGAATTCCAGCTTATACACGACTACTTTCAACAACAGCCACTTCATCGTAGCGATGTCCTGCTGGGCATCGGCGATGATGGTGCCATCGTCTCCCTGGCAAAAGAGAAACAACTGGTCCTGGTGATGGACACGATGATCAGTGGTGTGCATTTTCCCGACTCAACTTCGGCGTATGATCTGGGCTGGAAATCCCTCGCCGTGAACTTAAGTGACCTGGCCGCGATGGGGGCAGAACCTGCCTGGCTCACCCTGGCCCTGACTTTGCCACACAGTGATGAACAGTGGGTTCAGAAATTTTCTCATGGTCTGTTTGAGTTGGCATCAAGATATGATGTGCAGTTGATAGGTGGTGATACCACCCGTGGACCATTAACCGTTACGGTGCAGGCGCATGGTTTTGTAGAACAAGGGCAGGCCCTGCTGCGTAATGGCGCCAAGGCCGGTGATTTGATCTACGTGAGTGGTTATCCCGGTGAGGCTGCTTTGGGCCTGGAGTTGATACAGTCGAATAATCGGCAACATCCATCATTCGAGCTACTCAGTCGACGACTTAATCGTCCGATACCCAGGATCGAACTTGGGTTGTCACTAAGCGGCATTGCCACATCCTGTATAGATATCTCCGATGGATTGCTGGCGGATCTACACCATATTCTTGATGATAGTGGAGCCGGGGCAAATATATGGGTTGATCAACTGCCTGTTTCACCTGCCTACCAGGCAGTAGCGAATACAGAGTCTTTTTACCTGCCGCTGTTATCTGGCGGGGATGATTATGAATTACTGTTTACCATTCCCGCTAATAAGCAGGATGAGATCGCACAAATAGAGGCAGACATTTCGCTTACCTGTATCGGAGAGATTACTCCAGGTAAGGGTATTCAATGTCTGGATCCGTCTGGCAAGAAAATTGAAGTGGCGCGTCTTGGATACGACCATTTTCTGGAAGCATAATAATGTCAAAGAATACGCCGATACCTGCATGTCTACTGCTTAATCCAATACACTTTCTATCGTTGGGCTTTGGTAGCGGACTTTCCCGCTTTGCTCCTGGCACCATGGGGACACTGGCAGCGATACCGGTATTCCTGTTGATGACACAGCTGGGCAGTGATATCTATCTATGGCTGACCGTATTTCTTGCGGTTCTTGGGATATATCTATGTGGTTATACCGCCAAAGCTCTGGGGGTGCATGATCATGGTGGTATTGTGTGGGATGAAGTCGTTGGCTTCCTGATTACCATGTTTATGGCACCGGAAGGTTGGCTCTGGATAGTAATCGGCTTTGTGTTATTCCGACTGTTTGATATCTGGAAGCCATGGCCGATTGCTATCCTGGATAAACATGTTCAGGGTGGTCTGGGCATTATGCTGGATGATGTCCTGGCTGGTTTGTTTGCATGGCTGGGTTTGCAGCTGTTGATCCCGCTGATCGGCTAAAAAGAAATATCACATCATGTCAGCAGGCATTTTTTAGGCCTGTTCTCCTTATGTAAGAAAGTCTGTGTAGCCATATTTTTTCTTTCTGCACGTCATTTGTTCCCATTTCTTATTATGAAAGACAAATTTTTGTAAAAAGTCATTTGGTTCCGTGC
>JABURU010000001.1 GCA_014762485.1 Gammaproteobacteria bacterium
ATATAGCAGCAATTGATATACCAATATTGTGATAGCGATTAATCTGCCTGCCTGCGTAAAAAAGCGGGAATATCCAGGTATTCCATCTGGTCACCATCCTGCTTCGCCGCATAGTTATCTGCGCTATTTTTATTACGCATAACCGTAGGTCGTTCCAGTTTCTGATAATCCACTTCACCATTACTGTTCTTCTGTACCAGTTTAATCGGCTTATCAGCGCCGCGTTCCATCTGGCCACCCAGTCCAGTGGCGACCAGTGTAACGCGCAGTTGGCCTTCCATCTCGGGATCAATCGCCGTACCAATAACTACAGTAGCGCCTTCAGAGGCAAATTCTTTAATCGTGTTACCTACCTCATCAAACTCACCGATGGTCATATCCATACCGGCAGTAACATTGACCAAAATACCACGTGCGCCAGAGATATTGACATCTTCCAGCAATGGGCTGGAAATGGCTGCCTCAGCGGCCTTACGTGCACGGCCTTCCCCGGTACCGACACCGGCGCCCATCATCGCCATGCCCATCTCGGACATGACCGTTTTCACATCGGCAAAATCGACATTAATCAGGCCGGGACGGGTAATCAGTTCGGCAATACCCTGTACCGCACCCAGAAGCACATTATTGGCCTCTTTAAAGGCATCCAGCAGGCTCATATTACTGCCCAGTACCGCCAGCAGCTTCTCATTGGGGATGGTAATCAGTGAATCGACATACTGGCGTAGCTCGTTAATACCCTCATCCGCTACGGTTAATCGCTTATTACCTTCGAATGGAAATGGCTTGGTCACCACCGCAACCGTCAAAATACCCATCTCTTTCGCCACCTGGGCGATGACCGGAGCAGCGCCGGTACCGGTACCGCCTCCCATACCGGCGGTAATAAACAGCATGTCGGCACCGTCGATCACCTCCATGATGCGCTCACGGTCTTCCAGTGCAGCCTCTCGACCTACCTCCGGATTAGCACCTGCCCCCAGGCCCTTGGTCATATCATGACCCAGCTGAATAGTGGTTTTGGCCGTCAGCCGCTTCAGTGCCAGGGCAGGGGAGGGGCTGTAGAC
>JABURU010000258.1 GCA_014762485.1 Gammaproteobacteria bacterium
CCAGAACAGTTTGAGTTAGAGATCGTTACTCGCACCAAGACGAAGGAGAAGACCTCACTGGAAGGTTTGTATCAGTCCAGCGGTAACTTCTGTACCCAGTGCGAGGCCGAGGGCTTTCGCAAGATCACCTATTACCTCGACCGCCCCGATGTGATGTCGGTCTTTACCACCCGCATTGAGGCCCCGAAGGGTAAGTACCCGGTGTTACTTTCCAATGGTAACCCGCAGGAAAATGGCGAGATAGGTGATAGCCATCATTATGCGGTTTGGCATGATCCACATAAAAAGCCCTGCTATTTGTTCGCGTTAGTGGCCGGTGACCTGGCGCATATCGAGGATACGTTTACCACCATGAGCGGCCGAGAGGTGGTGCTGCGTATTTACAGTGAGCATCACAACATCGGGCAGTGTGATCACGCGATGCGTTCATTGCAGCGTTCAATGAAGTGGGATGAAGAGGTCTACGGGCGTGAGTACGACCTGGATATCTACAACATCGTTGCGGTAGATGACTTCAACATGGGCGCGATGGAAAACAAGGGGCTTAATGTCTTTAATACCAAGTTTGTACTGGCGATGCCCGAGTCTGCCACCGATACCGACTTCGTTAACGTCGAAGCGGTTATTGGTCATGAATATTTTCACAATTGGTCAGGCAATCGTGTGACCTGTCGTGACTGGTTTCAGTTAAGCCTGAAAGAAGGGTTTACCGTTTTTCGTGATCAGTCCTTTACCGCTGATATGACCTCACACGCGGTCAAGCGCATAGATGATGTAAACACCCTGCGTAATCACCAGTTCCCTGAGGATGCGGGTCCGTTATCACACCCGATTCGTCCCGACTCCTATGTTGAGATCAACAATTTCTATACCGCTACGGTATATGAAAAGGGGGCCGAGGTGGTGCGTATGTTGTTCAACCTGTTGGGGGCGGAAGCTTTTCGTAAGGGTACCGATCTCTACTTTGAACGCCATGATGGGGATGCCGCGACCACCGAAGATTTCGTTAAGGCACTAGAGGATGCATCCGGCCGTGACTTTAGTCAGTTTAGACTATGGTACAGTCAGGCCGGCACGCCTAAGCTGGAAGTCAGTGGTCACTATGATGCCGAAACCAGGCGGTACACGCTACAGGTGAAGCAGTCGCGTAGCGCGGTCAATGGACAGGATATTTCCCAGGCGATGCACATTCCATTGGCCATGGGATTAATGTATGAAGATGGTCGCGAGGCCGAGTCTCGGGTACTGGATATTACCGAGCATGAACAGAGCTTTGTGTTTAACAACATCGACAGTCAGCCGATTCCCTCCCTGCTAAGAGGATTCTCAGCCCCGGTGACTTTGCACTATGACTATAGCGAGGATGAGCTGGCCTTCCTGATGGCGCATGATGCCGATCCGTTTAATCGCTGGGAGGCGGGACAGACTCTGATGAGCCAGGTGATACTGCGGGCGATGGAACAGTATCGCATAGGCGGTGAGATGGTCATGAGCGAGGCTCTGATCAGCGCGGTGTCGAAGGTATTGCGTGAGCCTGGTGATGATATGGCGCTGGAGGCCCGCGTTTTATCCCTGCCCAGTGAAGGCTACCTGGCGGAGCAGTGTGAAGAAGTGGATCCTGAAGCGATATTCCAGGCCCGTCAGTTCATTAAGCTGGGCCTGGCGACATCCCTTCGCAGTGAGTGGTTACAAACCTATAACGATAGTCGTATCCAGGGTGATTATGGACTAACTGCCCAGGAGATGGGGCAACGTAGCCTGACCAACGTGGCGCTGTCTTATCTGATGATGTTGCAGGAACCGGCCATTGCACAGATGTGTACGTTGCAATACGAAGAGTCCAACAACATGACGGACAACTTCGCCGCTTTAAGCGAGATGGTAAATAGTGGTCAGCCTGGGCGAGAACGCTTTCTCAATATGTTCTATGACCGCTGGCAGGATGAAAACCTGGTGGTGGACAAGTGGTTCACAGTGCAGGCCACTGCTCGTGCCGATGACACTCTGGAGCGAGTATTGCAGTTGCGCAACCACCCGGCCTTTAACCTGAAAAATCCCAACCGCACCCGTTCATTGATCGGTGCTTTCTGCATGGCCAATCCGCGTCATTTCCACAGTGCTGATGGTCGAGGTTACAAGTTGCTAGCCGACACGGTACTGGAACTGAACCAGACAAACCCGCAAATCGCGGCCCGGTTACTGAAAAGCGTCGGTCAGTGGCGCAAGTTGGAGTCGGGGCGGCGAGCACTGTTAGAGGCTGAAATTCAACGGATCAGAGATAGCGAGGGTTTATCCAAGGATGTCTATGAAGTCGCGGCCAAGAGCCTTGGATAAAACTGTGACAAGTTTGTCAGTATTAATCGCATAATCTTTACAGTATGGGCTAATCATTAGATACTAATGCAGAATTAAAGTACTCCGGTTAGAGAGGTCGTGATGCAGGTTAGCGGAAGCCCTGGCATACAGGCTGCAGCGCAATTGATGCAGTCTGCCAATAGTATTAGCAGTATGGCTGCCCAGCAGGTTACTGCTGTAAATAATGAACTACAGGCGAGTAAAGCCGATGCCTTACAAAATACGGCATCACAAATGTCACAAGCGGTGGATAGAAAAGGAACCTTATTCGACGCAATGGCATAAGGTATGAGGCCTGGAATCGTTAAAAAGGCAAAGTGAGATTTTACTCTTACTTTGCCTTTTTTTATGGAATTAGGGTAAATTTATCGAGTAGATTGGTCGAAACATATACAGTATTCAAATAGTGACAAGGAGTCAGGACATGCAAATAGGTGGAAGTTCAGGTAGTCAGGCGGCTCAGCAGCTGTTACAAGCAACACAGCAGGTTGCGAGTATGTCGACAAATCAGCTGCAAGCGGTTAGTAACAAAATGGCTGAAACCAAGGCTAGCGCGATGGAAAATACGGCCGGGCAGGTAGCGGCGGCTGCAGAGCGTAAAGGGAATCTTATTGATGTAATTATTTAGTGCTGTTGATAATTAGCCAGCTTCATTCCCGCTAAAAATAGCAGTATCCAGGCGGCTAACATTGCAATTCCCCCTACCGGCGTGATGATACCGAGCCAGCGTATGCCTGTGAGTGCCATCAGGTAGAGGCTTCCAGAGAAAAGTAATATACCCGCTATGAGGCTATACCCACTCCAGGTTAATAATCGACAGCTTCCGTTCGATTTTGTATCGATAAATATAAGTACTCCTATCACTAATAACCCCAAGGCATGTACCAGGTGGTAAAATACACCGGTCTGGTAGGCCTGCATTAAATTATCCGAGATTTGCCCCTTTAACCCGTGGGCGCCAAAGGCCCCCAGTGCTACGCCTAAAAAAGCCAGTGCCGCTGCGATAGGGATAAAGAATCTACTCATCGTCAAACTCCTCGCAATCGATAATATGATCAAACAGCTGTTCCTCGTCTTCTATCGTCGCTTCGGAAACCGCCAGGTACTGGATACTGATCCCCATTTCGTTCATCTGTGAGTGGCTTCCACTCTTTAACGGGTGCCACTCGGGTAAATCGCCGGTTTCATATAACAGGCGATAGGAGCAGCTTTGCGGCATGTAATAGAACTGCTCGGATAAGTTTTCTGGGGTTAACTTAACGCAGCTGGGAACCAGGGTGGTTCGTTCCAGGTATTTGGTACAGTGATTGTTTTCAAGATCAAGGTAACGACAGGCTACGTTGGTGGTACAAATCTGATCGGTCTCTTCATCCTGCAGTTTGATAAGACAACAACGACCACAGCCATCACATATGGATTCCCATTGCTGCGGTGAGAATTCATTGAATGAAATGTTCTTCCAAAAATTTTTGTCTGCCATAAGACCACGAGTTACTTGATATAAATCAACATTGTAATGGATCTTCATCATATACACTGCAACGCGATAAAAAATAGTGTCTTGATGCTGAATTTACGAGTGATTTGATGAAATTAAACTGGGCCGGAAAGTGGGCGAGCCTGAGGGGCAAGCTATACCTTATTACTGGTAGCAGCACCTTAATTGTGTTGTCGGTGATGTTTGTGACGATAGATGGATTACTTGATTCATTAAAAGACTATCAGCACATTCTTGAACATGATGTGGTTCTGGCGCAGAAAAGCCGAGAATTGCAATACTCTTATGTAGAACTGCAACGTTCTCAGTACCAGTTCAAGGCTACTGGTAATCAAGACAGCCTGAGAAATGGGCAAAAACATGCACTAGAGTTACACGC
>JABURU010000268.1 GCA_014762485.1 Gammaproteobacteria bacterium
GTATTGGTACTCAGCGATGAACTCTGGATCATTCTTATATTTATCATACGCTTCACGCAGCTCATCCAGTGCACCCATCAGGGTTTCGGCGACAAAAAGGCCGCCATAGTCACCAAAATGGCCACGCTCATCAGGGAACTCGTCAAAGCGGCTATCTTCCAGCTTGAGGTCATTTTGCGTCGGCACGTCTCACCTCTTCAATAAAATGCTTAATCTTGTCGTGATCCTTGATGCCTTTTTCCACCTCTACCCCACTGCTAACATCAACAGCGTATGGACGCGTGGCTTGAATAGCGTCAAAGACATTATTTGCTTCCAGGCCACCGGCCAGGATTAATGGCGTATCTACATCGCCTGGGAATCGCTCCCAGTTAAAGCTTTCACCACTACCACCTTTTACATCGGCATGGTAGGTATCAAGTAAAAGACCGCTGCTATCGTTATACGTACTTGCATATGCAGCGACATCCACACCGTCTCGCATAGCAACAGCCTTAATATACGGACGACCATAGTTACCACAATCGGCGGAACATTCATCGCCATGAAACTGAATGATATCGATGGCTAGCTGGCTTACAACTTGTTGAATATAGTGCTCATCGGCATCAACAAATAGCGCCACCTTCGCCACGAATGGCGGTAAGCGGCTAATAATGGCTTGTGCCTGCTCAGGTGTGACCGCGCGTGGGCTTCTGGAATAAAAAACCAGACCAATGGCATCGGCTCCGGCTTCGGCTGCTGCCAGGGCATCCTCCGGGCGAGTAATACCACAAATTTTTACGCGGGTTCTAGGCATTAAGGCATCAATCCTGCTATGTAAGCAAAGCAGGATATTTTACCTCATGTAGGGAACTTCGGCTATCTAGCAGGACAATAATCAGAATAGTTCGATCTCAGCTGCAGCAAAATCATTATTGTGTACAGGGAGATTATTCTCTTCAGTACGCAGTAACTCCAGCATATCGTTTTGCTTGGCGACGACCTGTTGCAGGTTGTCCTGGATCGAGTGAAATATTCTTACCATCTCTCTTTCTGCATGCAGTAATTCCTCAGAGTCGTCCCGGGCATTTTCTACCTTGTTCAGAATATAATCTTCCTGATCATCGTCCAGCCCCATTCTCGGCAGGTTCATGGAAAGATCGTTAAGCATATTGGAGAGGTTTTTATTACCAGACTGAATGCGTTCTGACATGACTGAATTCAGGTGCATGAAGCTATGACGAACTACGTCAAACGCATACCCTAGGTCTTCTGTTTGACTATGTACCATTTGCTCAGCATTTAACGCACCAATTTTCGCATTTAGTGAGCCTAACAGCACCGGCAAGGCATCCTTAATACGACCGTAACGGTTTTGATCATCTATTGGCATATTCTTGATCAGAACCGATACATACGGGAAATTGACAATAGTACGTACGCCCATGTTATGAAGACGTTGTTCATTTTTTGCCGCAATTAATAACTGCTGTTCAAGAGGTTTTATCTCATCTCGGGAACTAAAAAATAGATGCTGTTCATCAGTAGGGGTAAACATTAATACGCACTTGAGGCCAAAGGCGTTGGTGGTATTGAAGAAAGATTGTGCCAATGTCTCCGTGTCTGAAGCAAAATAACTCTGCTCAACAAATTTGATGATCTGTCCTAACTCACTATTACCGCTCATCGCATCCATCGCGGTGTTATGGGCAAACTGGTAATCTGACGAGAGCTTATTAATGGTTTCTCGATGTTGGCGGATGTTTTCGAGCCGATGAAATAGCACAGGCTGTATTGCTGGCCTCGGTATCCATTCATCAACACCTACTGCATATAGCTGCTGTATGCTAACAGGATCGGTAATATCGGATATATATATGAGCTTATGTAGATCAGCCGCTTTCAGTATCTCAATATCATTTAGTGAAACCTGCTCATCGGCAATCAGAACATCTGTGCCAGCAGCAATCATTAGTTCAGCATCTTTACTACTATCGCAGTGATGTATATTGTAGATCGATTTGTCTAGCGAATTAATAAAGTTCAGTAATAAAGCATCCGTTGAACATACTAACAGTCGCATGGCGAAACACACTCATAATTTGGAACTTAAATAATAAAACAGAAATCTGCTATAGACTGTTTCAATGTTGTTATAAATCACGGCTAAAATAAAGGGTTATAATGTTAGCTTAAAAGATACGTGTTTCACTATGTGGCAGACTGAATATTTCTGGATATGAAACGTGCGTTAAGTACAAACCATAAGGTGGTGCGGTGACCCCACCTAACCGGCGATCACGATATTCTAGCACTTCATTTGCCCATTCTGGAGCTTTTTCACCACGGCCGATGGCCATCAATACACCGGCGATGTTTCGTACCATGTGATGTAAAAATGCATTGGCCTCAATATCGATAAAAATGAACTGGCCGTCACGACTAATCTTCAAATCATATATTTCTCGCTGAGGACTTTTTGCCTGGCAGGCGACGGCACGGTACGAACTGAAATCATGCTGACCGATTAAATAATTGGCACCCTGCTGCATGGTTTCTATATCCAGAGGACGGTACTCCCAGGAAGTACGATAGGCATGAAATGTGGGCCTGACATCCCGGTTAAAAATAACATAACGGTAACGTCGACGTGTTGCACTAAAACGCGCATGAAATTCCTCGGAAACCTGTTTTACCCATACGATGGCGACATTTTTGGGCAGGTTGGCATTCGTCCCTAACAACCAGGAACGCTCAGAACGTAATGCATCAGTATCAAAGTGCACAACCTGACCGGTAGCATGCACACCGGTATCGGTGCGACCAGCGCAATGTACACGAACGGGATGGTTGGCCACCATAGATAAGGCCTGTTCAACAGCGCCTTGTACACTGGGAGAGTGATCCTGGTATTGCCAGCCATTAAATGCCGAGCCATCGTACTCAACACCTAAAGCAAAACGCATGCTCTGGCCTCATGAAATAAAAAAGAGATTTTCTGATATTTTAGAATGGTGTGTCAAAGCTGAATTGTCATCAGGCAATTTGGGTTATTAGCTCTTTGGCAACCTCAACCTGGTCATCATTGCCTTCGTTTAATACTTCTTCCAGTATGTCTTTTGCACCTGCGGGATCGCCCATATCGATATAGGCTCGAGCCAAATCAAGCTTAGTACCGATCTCATCCACCTCATTGAGTAGATCTTGTTGATGATCATCAATATCGATTAGGCCATCATCTATAGGCATTTCATCTTCGCCCTCTGTTAGATCGGCTTCAGCATCAGCTGCTAGAGATGAATTCTCTTCATCTATGACCAATGCTTCATTTGTTTCATTGGTGGATTCATTCTCATCTAATAAAGACAATGGTGACTCTATATTCTCATTATCGAGTATATTGTCGAGCTCAGAGATATCAAAATCTTCTGTACTATCCTCATCGATATCTAAGCTAATTTCTTCTAATTCTGTATTACTATTTTCACTTAGCGCAATTAGATCTTCACTTAAGTGGTCGAGGGAAAACTCGTTGTTATCTGAAGGATCCTCTAAGGTATATTCTGCTGCACTACTACGTGGCGATTCCTGCTCTAACTCCGCCAATGACTCACTGATATCAAGCTCTAATTCATTGTCGGCCAGGATATCCGTACTCGTCACTTGTTCAGTGATATCCTGATTGAATGCCAGCATATCATCATCACTGATAATATCTTCGTCAGGTTGTTGGTGACTAGCCTGCGCTAGCTCTGAATCTGCATCGTTATTGCTGGATGCCAGATCCTTGCTAACCGATTCTATTTCATCACTGGTGACATTTAATCTGGCTTGTAATTCAGATAGCTTTTGCTGATATGCAGAATTGTTCGGTGCGTTATTTACAGCGGTTTCCATAACATCAATCGCTGCTGGTACATTTCCATATGCAATAAAGATATCCGCCTGGGTAATGGGATCTTCTTCTGCTGGCTCACTAACAATAATGACATCATCATCCTCAAGGTAGTTGCTTTCAGATGAGTGTGTATTTTCCTGCGTAGAGAATTGATAATCCTTTTCTTTGTTACTACGATTGCGTCTTAGTAACATCCAGAATAACAACAAGATTAAGATTATCATACCACCACTAATGCCCATTAACTGCGGGTTACCCTTTAGCTGGGCAATAGCGGCATTTATATCTGTCTCTTATACAAATATACGAGCCCACGCGACCTCTCTACCACACGTATACAGCCATCTGCT
>JABURU010000104.1 GCA_014762485.1 Gammaproteobacteria bacterium
GTGCTCACATGGCTGGTCTTGATTCAGCTCCATGTAGCATTTGTAAAAGGCGTCGTATAGCGACGTCTGCTTATCCTTAAGCATGTTCGTTTCCTCGGTTTATTAATATTCTTATTGGTATTAGCTAATAAAACACCAATTTGGGCTGGATTTCAAGATCCTTGTCCAGCTGGATTACTCTTGTATATCGAAGGCTTCCTTGGTTTGCAGGGTGCAGGTGTCGTGCAGTTCGCTGTAGAAAATGAATAATTTCTCGTTTTTAAGCAAAGCCATCGCGCGGTTGACTTTTTGTTGGGTGGTGAGTTCATGCTCGCCGTAGTCAGTACCATCGCGGGTGACAATCTCTTCCAGCAGGGCTTGCAGGGTATCGGGTTCCAGTTCTGTGTAAGGGATGATCATGGGAATGATGTTCTAAAAGTCCAGTAGGGGATAGTATCATGCTGATCATCGACGGCACAGGATATCAGGCATGACGATGTTTCGGTTGCAGGATTTATGATGGATAAGCCTGATAGTAATATCATAGTGGGCGTGAGCGCTTGCCTTTTTGTCTCGAAGTGGCGATAGGCATGGACATACCCCGTCCACCTATAAAGATGGTCAGCCTAGATGGTGATATTCAATTGCGTGAAGTGTTCATTCCTGATCAAGTCCCAGAACAGGATCGGGTAACGGCGACGCGTGCTTATGCATATGAGCAGGCAATAGCGTTGTTGCAAATAGATGGTTACCTGTTTACGTGCCGCTCTCCAAGCTTTGGCCCATCTGCGGTGCCGATGTTTGATACCCGGAATGAGGCGATGGACACATCCGCCGGGGTCTTCGTCAACTACGTTATAGATCATTACCAGAACTTGCCGATCACCAATGAGGAAAAGGTGAGCGATAAGGCAATACGGCAGCGGTTTATACAGCAGATACACACGCACTATCAACGTCGGTGTAACCAGTAAGTAATCTCATTACGATGTCGATCTTTCCCGGCTATCCACCCTATGTAATCAATAGGGTACAATAACCTGATGCCAAACCTGCCGATAGAAAATATTCTCCAGCCCTTACGCGATAGCTTGCGTGAACATCCCAGTGCGGTACTCACGGCTGCCCCTGGGGCCGGTAAGACTACGCGTGTGCCACTGGCCTTAATGGATGAATCGTGGCTGGCAGGCAAGCGCATCATCATGCTGGAGCCGCGTCGACTGGCGGCACGTAATGCCGCAACCTGGATGGCGCATCAATTAAATGAACCGGTGGGACATACCGTTGGTTACCGCATGCGTATGGACAGCAAGGTGAGTGAGCACACACGCATCGAGGTGGTCACCGAGGGCATCCTTACCCGCCTGTTACAAAAAGATCCGCTGCTGGAAGAGTACGGTCTGGTGATCTTTGATGAATACCACGAGCGCAGCCTGCAGGCAGATCTGGGTTTGGCCTTAACACTGGAAGTGCAAACCCTACGTGATGATCTGCGCATCCTGGTGATGTCCGCCACATTAGAAGGCGAGACGGTATCGCGCCTGTTAGCCGATGCACCGCTGTTGCATAGCGACGGCCGCAGTTACCCGGTTGATATTCACTACCTACCTGTAGAACCTCAGTTACGGTTGGATGTAGCGATCGTAAACGCGGCCAATAAAGCGTTAACACAAGAGAGCGGCAGCGTACTGGTGTTCCTGCCCGGTGCCGGTGAGATCCGTCGCGTGCATGAGGCATTAAGCTCGCAAATCAGTGATGAGCATATATCGGTTTATCCACTGTACGGCAACCTGTCACAGGAGGAGCAGGAGCAGGCCATCGAACCGGCCATAGCCGGGCATCGTAAAATCGTATTGGCCACCGCCATCGCCGAGACCAGTTTAACCATTGAAGGCGTGCGTGTGGTGATCGATGCTGGGCAGATGCGCGTGCCGCGTTTTGATCCGCGCAGCGGCATGACGCGCCTGCATACCCTGCGTGTTAGCCGTGCCTCGGCCGAGCAGCGCTGCGGTCGTGCCGGGCGTACCGAGTCGGGTGTCTGTTACCGCCTGTGGGATGAAGCCACGCAAAACGGGCTGGTGCCCTATGGCAGCCCCGAGATACTGGAAGCGGACCTGGCACCACTGGCACTGGAACTGGCGCAATGGGGCGTGAGTGATCCTGGTCAACTGGCCTGGCTGGATACGCCACCACAAGGCAGCTATCAACAATCGGTACAACTACTGCAATCCTTACAGGCCCTGGATACGCAAGGGCGCATTAGCTCCCACGGCAAGGCGATGCTGAGATTGGGCCTGCATCCGCGCCTGGCGCACATGGTGTTAAAGGCAAAAGAAATAGACCTGGTTGGCCTGGCCTGTGATTTGGCGGCGTTATTAAATGAACGCGATATCTTCCGTCTGTCTCGGGGCGAGCACCATGTGGATCTACGCAGTCGGTTGGAAGCGTTACACGATAAGACCCTGCAACAGCGTTACCATGCCGATCGCGCGACGATCAAACGCGTACTCAAAGAGTCACAACAACTGCGCCGCCGTTTTAATGCCCAAAATGAAAACAGCATAGATAACAGCGAACAGGATAGTGATGCGATCGGGCACTTATTGGCACTGGCCTACCCGGATCGCATCGCGCAGTTAAGAAGCAATAGCAAAGGCCGTTATCGTTTAAGCAATGGCAAGGGCGCCATGCTCAATGAACTGGATAGCTTATCCAATGAGCCCTACCTGGTCATGGCCGAGCTGGATGGCCAAAGTCGCGAGGCCAATGCTTACCTTGCTGCACCGGTATCCCTGCAGACATTAGAGCGAGAGCTGGCCGAACTGATTCAGCCGCATACCCAAGTCGGTTGGGATGATGAGCGCGGCATTGTTATCGCCTCGCAACAACAGCGCCTGGGTGAGCTGGTGTTGGATGATACTCCTTTACAAGACATTACGCCGGAACAGATCCGCGAGGCACTGTTAAACGGCATACGTGATCGCGGCATCGATTGTTTACCATGGGACGATGGCAGTCGCCACTGGCAACAACGTGTGCAGTTCCTCGAGCGTATCTTTCCTGATCAGCCCTGGCCGGATGTCAGCAATGAACAACTATTAGCAACGTTAAATGACTGGTTAGGGCCTTACCTGAATAATATGAACAGGCTGGAGCAGTTAAAGAGGCTGTCACTGACCAACATCTTCAACGGCATGCTGGAGTGGGAACAACAGCAAGCCCTGCAACAATTGGCTCCCACCCACATCGACGTGCCCAGCGGTTCACGTATCGCCATCGACTACAGTGAAGAGACACCCATCCTCGCCGTGCGCCTGCAAGAGATGTTCGGCCTGACCGATACGCCCACTATCGCCAATGGCAGGGTCGCGCTGTTATTACACCTGCTATCCCCGGCCAGAAGACCCATGCAGATGACGAAGGATCTGAAAAGTTTCTGGCAAAACGGCTATCCATTGGTAAAGAAAGATCTGAAAGGAAGATATCCCAAGCACTACTGGCCGGATGATCCATTGCAGGCCGAGGCGACAGCCAGGGCGAAGCCACGAAAATAAATCAATCTCCATAAATATATTCTCAGGACTACTAATAACTGTGTGCGATGAACACAGTTATTCCAGTTGATTCCTTATTAACTATTCTATTCTAGTGAAGTTATAAGATTAATTTCTAACTTGCTTTGCTAGTCGGAATTTTTCATCTTTTTGTATGCTTCCAGAGCACGGTTCCGGCTAATGGCAAGATCAACAATTGGCCGTGGATAGTTTTGTCCCAGCTCAACATCGTTATCACGCAAATGTATATCTGGTGCCTGCCAGGGCTTATGGATCCATTTTTTGTTCAGTTGTTTTAATTCAGGCACCCATAAACGGACATAATCTCCACTGGAATCAAACTTCTCTCCCTGGCTGACTGGATTGAAGATACGGAAGTAGGGCGCTGCATCGACACCACTTCCTGCTACCCATTGCCAGTTCAAACTGTTTTGTGCCAGATCGGCATCCACAAGTGTATCCCAAAACCACCTGGCGCCGTATTGCCAATGGATAAGCAGGTTTTTGCTAAGGAAAGAGGCCACAATCATACGTACGCGGTTATGCATCCAGCCGGTCTGCCAAAGCTGTCGCATACCGGCGTCGACAATAGGAATACCTGTACAGCCTTGTTGCCAGGCAGTGAGTGCGGTTTCATTTTCTTGCCAGGGAAAATTTTCAAAATTTGGATTAAAGGCC
>JABURU010000103.1 GCA_014762485.1 Gammaproteobacteria bacterium
GTGCGGTTGAAGAGCTGCAATGGGATCTGGATTACTTGCTGAACCTGTGGGGCTCGATCCAGGAAGCCTCCGGGCAACGCTCTGCCCCCTTCCTGGTCTACCAGGAAAGTAATGTCATTATCCGAGCCATACGCGACTACATGGGCAATGACATCAATGAGTTGCTGATAGACGAGGAAGGCATCTATAAAGAGGCACGTGATTTTGTTCAGCAGGTTATGCCCAATAACCTGAATAAGATCAAACTGTACAAGGATCCGGTACCGCTGTTTACCCGTTACCAGATCGAGTCGCAGATCGAATCCGCGTTTCAGCGAGAGGTTTCTCTGCCATCTGGTGGCTCAATTGTCATCGATCACACCGAAGCCTTACTATCGATCGATATCAACTCGGCCCGCGCCACCAAGGGTGGTGACATTGAAGAAACGGCCCTGAATACCAACCTGGAAGCCGCTGATGAGATTGCCCGCCAATTACGCCTGCGTGATCTGGGAGGGTTAATTGTGATCGACTTCATCGATATGAGCCCGGTACGCAATCAGCGTGAAGTGGAAAATCGCCTACGCGATGCCCTCAAGCGTGACCGCGCCCGCGTACAGATTGGCCGTATCTCGCGCTTTGGTCTGTTAGAAATGTCACGACAGCGCCTACGTCCTTCTCTAGGCGAGTCCAGCCAGATTGTCTGCCCACGCTGTACTGGCCAGGGTATGATTCGTGGCGTCGAGTCCCTGTCCCTGTCTATCCTTCGTATTATCGAAGAAGAGGCGATGAAGGAGAAAACCGGTCGCATCGTCGCTCAGTTGCCCGTCGAGGTTGCGACCTTCCTGCTCAACGAAAAGCGCCAGATGATCCACGCTATAGAGGATCGTCAGGGTGTTCGCGTATTGATCATTCCTAACCCTCATATGGAAACCCCTCATTACGAGGTCACTCGTGTCCGTATGGATGAGGTGCCAGAGAAATCCGAAGACATTGCCAGTTACGCAATGGCCACGCAGCCGGAAGTAGAGATCCCCACCAGCGGCACCACTGTACAACGTACTGAAGGTGAGACACCTGCGGTGAAAACCGTTGCTCCCCCCTCCCCTACAACCAAGCCTAAAGGCCCAGGCCTGATTGCACGCTTAATCCAGGCGTTGTTTGGTTCAGGTAAAAAGAAAAAGAAGAAGGTTGGAAAACGTAAACCTTCCCGTTCACAACAGGGACAGGGACGCCAGCAACAACGTCGTGGTCGCCGCTCTGGACAGTCCACACGCGGTACAGGCTCCGGTGGTCGTCGTAGTGGTCAGCAACAACAAGGCTCACGTGGTGAGCAACGAGATCGTAGTCAAACACGTTCTGACGAAAGTCGTGATAAGGCTCAAGCAGCATCGCCCACGCCAAAGCCAGGCACTGGCCCAGCGCAAGAGCAACGTGATAGCGGTGAGGAAAAGCGCGGCAGCCGCCGTGGTCGTCGTGGAGGTCGTCGTCGTCGTCGAGATAGTGGTGATGAGCAAGCCAGTGATCATCAATCACGCGCTTCTGCTGATAAAAAGGCAGCATCAGCACCTGACTCTACTACCGAATCTTCATCTAGAGATACGGCAAAGGCAGAGCAAGCTCCCCGCCCTAACAAGGTAGCGGAAAAGCCGGCAGCGGATCGTCCACAGGACCAAGTGACGAAAACAGAAAGCAAACCAGCAGCGAAGAAAGAGGCTCCACAGCAGCCTGCAGCGGAAAAGCCTAGTCCGAAAGCAACGCCGGCAAGTGGCCTGCAGATGGTTGAAACCCGCTCAAATGCCGCTAAGCCACAGCAAGCCCCTGCTTCTGCTCCTGAGCGAGTAGTGAGTAAGGTCGTGGCAAAACCCAGGGCTGAAAAAAAGGCCGACGCCAGCCTGGAAATGGTAGAAACCAAAAGGTCTGATAACGACTAACCAAATAAAAAAGGGGAGCATTTGGCTCCCCTTTTTTTGCATCTATCAAATACTCATAAATGATGGTGTTTGATATTGTTCAATAACCCCTCTGACGCATCCTCAATCAAATCTAAAACATGCTCGAAGCCATTGGCCCCACCATAATATGGATCCGGCACTTCACGTTCATCAAAATTTTGTGCGAAATCAAGAAACATCCGTAATTTGTTATTCATTTCAGCAGGGCATATTTGCGTAAGGTTTCTATAATTTTCGTGATCCATCGCTAGTACATAATCGAATGCATGAAAATCTTCTGCTTCTACCTTTCGGGCTCGAATATAGCCAAGATCATAGCCTCTTTTATTGGCCGTAGATTGAGAGCGACGATCTGGAGATTCACCGACATGATAAGCGTGGGTGCCAGCCGAATCGATCTCGATCATATCTGCTAATTGATGCTGATTCACCAAATGTTCAAATACACCATGCGCCGTCGGCGAGCGACAGATATTGCCCATGCAGCAAAACAAGACTTTTATCTTTTTCATTGATCAACTCCTATAAATCTGACATCACAGCCCGGCCTTACTGCCATCCCTTTCCAGGATTCCAGATCATATTAATTTTTTTATCTGACCGAACAACATCGATAACTGGTAATAGAAGCTTCTGAATATCAGACACTATTGAAGAAAAGTCTTTCGACAAGTTATCCTGCTTTAATCGACCATGGAATGCGTTCCACTGAATGTGTGTATTTTCCACAAACAATGGATTAAACGCAGTGATTTCATCTGGCAATGCTGTTCCACGATTCTTAAATGTTAGTTTGACTGCCTCTAGAAGCTCATCCCCATTGAACACAAATTGTCGAGATAATAACCAGATGTCATAGAAGTCTTTCATTCGGCTATTTAATTCACCCAGCTTGATCATCGCCTCGAACTTTTCTGCAATAGCACTCTCACGACTATAGCAAGGTAGAACAGGTGCAGGCAGATCCAGTACTGTCGGTAGCTCAACCTGTAGGGCCTCAGGATAAACAATATCACCAAAACCTATGTCAATTTGCATGGGTATTCTGGCATTTTCAAGTGTACATATAAAACGCACTCTCACACCTTCGTAATCTGCATCTTCCTTTATCACCTCACCTCTAATGCTTTCAGCAGAAAATACCAAGCCATCCTCTTGCTCTAATGAGATGATATCTGATACTTGTTTGCAGATATCATCAACGTCATTGCTGGTAATACCTAGCATATCGATATCTTTCGTCGGACGGATTTCTGGTGACTTCCAGGCTCGTAACATGAGTGCACCTTTCAATATAAAGTGAACAGCATGCTCTGATTTTGATAAGCGATAGAGAAATCGCTCCATAGCATAATATTGAAGTAACTCCGAAAAAGGTCTTTTGTCCGATGTGGCCTTATTTTTAATTTTCTGCCTTATTGATGCGGCTATATTCTTTACATCTTTGCTCACAGCCGCGCCTCCAGATATACACGCATTACCTTTTCCACCCGACACACTCGTGCATACTTTATTATCTTATCGATATTTTTATTTTTTCGTTCCAGGTACAGCTTTAGCGATTCAAGTACAACATCCATACCCAGCTTATTTCGATATTTAAAACAGTCAGCGAGGGTCTTTTCAGCGCTGTATATCCTCACAGTGACGCCATCTATTTTATGCTCTTCTATCCCCTCCTCATAAGCATGTTGAGAGAACTTATACGCATGCACTGGAGGGTAATCAAGTGATGGCATCCTGGCATCACGTGGAACCGCAACGGATACTTCATGTGGAATCTGAGTCGTTAGTTCATGATAAGAGAGAGCTGAGAGCAGACACACAACAGCCTTGGGGAACCGCGCACTAACCGTTACTAGATCTGGGTTGCTTATAGGAGGAAGATCTACCAGGCGATAAATGCCCCTGGACATCTGCTCCAGTTGTCCTGTATCACGCATTTTATATAGGCTGTAGCGAGAGATACCGTACTCAACTGCCTCACTCATGCGGAGCTGGCCACCATGTTGACGGAATATTTCTTCTGCTGAAGCCTTAGATTCTGACTCAGACATAATGTAACCATTTATTTGCATTTGGTAACAATATGTCTGATTCGAGAGAAAATCAAGTATTCTGTAGCAAGGGAGTAATTTAATATTAATTAGTGGACGAATTCTGGAAAATTTTGGAAAAATTTATTTTTTATCTTTAGTAACGATAAGTTACACGAGCACTCAAATGTAGCTCATGCAGACGAAAA
>JABURU010000101.1 GCA_014762485.1 Gammaproteobacteria bacterium
CTACCCGAACCCTGGCGCAGAATAACTTAATGAAAGAGATCCAGCGCATGGGCGGCCGCGATCCTGTGCTCTCTACCAATATCAAGCTTCGCATTGACGGCCTGCCCTATGCTTCGCAGCGTCCACCAGAGGATCCGGGCGTGGCGGTTTACTTCACATATAAAAAGCAGCCTATGGTGTTTGCCTGTGACCGTTGGGATCTGGTGCAGGACAATATTCACGCCATTGTAAAAACCATTGAAGCCTTGCGAGGCATAGAACGCTGGGGCGCGTCTGACATGCTGGAGCGTGCCTTTAGTGGTTTTGCCGCCTTACCTTCACCGGACCAGATGCAGGCCGAAACATGGCGCGACGTGTTGCAGATGGGTAACCGATTACCTCATGAAACGGATCATGATGTATTGCAGGAAGCTGAACGCAATTACAAGCTGTTGCGTAGCCAATATCATCCAGACAGGGGCGGAAGTGCAGTAGCGTTTCAAACAGTGAATGAGGCAATAGAACAGGCAAGAAGGGAGCTGGCACGATGAGCAATATCCATGCCGCCAGAAAAGTAGGCAAGTCTCGCTTTGGTGTGCGCGTTATGTATAACCATCTATGCAAGCAGGACATAAAGCAAGGCCTTATACATTATCGTTATGGTGAAGAATTTATCTATCGTAACGAGGGAAGCAAGTATAAGGCTTATGCTGGTCGCAAATGGTGCGACAAGTATTTATTTGATTCCAGAATTAAACGATTGTTGTCTAAACGCAGTTTTTCCGCATTTAGCCAACCTAAAGATGTTTTAAATTGATGTAGGCTAACTGACAACTTTGTCACATTATATAACCGCTTTGCTTATATGCAGGCTGTTGTAGAAAAAGAATACATAACTAAGGCTGTAAGAAATGGCATCCATACTTGAATTAAAAGAACGTATTACTGATCTGCATGATGTAGCCGAACGTTTGGGGCTGGTTCGACCTGGTGGAACTCATGGTAACTACCGATCACCTCATCATGATGATAAGTCACCATCCCTGCAGGTGGGGGATGGCTGGTTTAAGGATTACTCCCGCGACATGGGCGGCGATGTCATTAACCTGGTGGAGTATGTTCATAAGTGTGACACCTCCGAGGCGGTGAAGTGGCTACATGAACAGTATGGTATTCCTTTTACCAAACCAGACAATCAACGCAGTGAGCCGTTAACCCTGCCTCAAAGCATTGCCAATAATTGCACTCGCGAGGGTACCGACTGGAAAGACCAGGTTGCCCGTTATCTGGTCGATGAGCGTGGCATTGATAGAAAGGTGGTCGAGAAGGCGATCAGCAAAAAAGCGATAGGCTGGAATGTGTGGACATCCCACAAGGTGGAGGCAGGCAAGCATGGACATGGTGGTCCGGCCGCTGCGTTCATCGTCCGCGATCCGTTGCTGGCCCCTGGCATTACCAATGTGGTGGCGGTGGACTTGCGCTATGAAGACCCTAGCTTAAACGGTGGCACCAAGACCCAATGCCAGGGCGAGAAGTACGGTTACCCCTGGTTTATGGATTACAAAGAAGTCAAAAAAGCGCACACCATTGTGCTGGTTGAATCGCCGATTAATGCCTTGTCTGTTGCCAGCTGTCCGAACCTGCCTGGTTATGTGGCTGTTGCTGTGCGTGGTGCTGAGTCTTTGGCTAAACAGGTGGATCTCTCTTTATGCAAGGGCAAGAAAGTGATCATTGCCATGGATAACGATAAGCCAGACGAAAAAGGGTATAAGGCGGGTTATCGTGCGGCCTGGATATTAAACGAACGCTTAACCGCTATGAACGTGGCCAGCTTCATCGTGGATCAGGGGGAGTGGGAAGAGAACGACTTAAACGACATTCTAAAAGAACATGACGCGGAAGAGTTGGGCAAGCGTCTACAGATCCTGGAGCCGTGGGCAATACAGGGCTTATATGGTGATTATAAGAAAGCAACGGGGAAGCAGCGCGTTTACCTGCCTTTGCATGATAGCCATAAATACTGGCTGTATAGAACGAAAGATGATTTTACTACTTATATCACCAAGATCGAAAAACAAAGTAATGAGGATGGCTCTATCACTGAGCTGCCAGAGTTTGCTGATCTATGTGGCTTCCGCGTGGCGGGCCTGTCTCGTGTGACCGTCTCCAGCGTCACCGCAACGATGACCGGCGAAGAAGACGCCGAACCGCGCACGCTGTTTGCGGTGGCCATCCAAAGCCCGAGACATGGTCCAGTGCTGCAGCGTCGTGTGTTTGATGATGAAACCCTGCATAACGTGGACCAGTGGAAGAAGTTCGGCCCGGTATTTTCGCCGGCACAATTCAGCCGCCTGTTATCAATATGGGAGCGCGCGGCCCACATTGGCGCACGCACGGCCATTAACTTTGTTGGGGTGGCCTGGCGTGATGGTCAACTGGTGGTGAACGAGGGGCCAGATACTTACTTTGTCGATCCCAAACAACAGTGCCCTTATTACAACCTGGTATTCCCGAACGGGAAGAAACACCAGGCCAAGCAAGTGATTGATGCCTACATGGCCACGTTTAAAGGGAACCCGGCCACTCAGCTGTTGGTGTGGGCACTGGGTGGCCACTTAAAGGCGGTGCTGGGGTTCTGGCCACACATGCAGCTGCAGGCCGATAAGGGCGCGGGTAAGTCCACCATCATCAAGCGACTGGAGCGGACCATTGCGTTTAAGATGTTCTCCAGTCAGGCATTGAAAACCGAGTTTCGTATTCTTACCAGTATTTCCTCCACCTCTCACCCTGTTGGCTGGGAAGAATTCAGCACCTTGCCCCAGGCCTTGATCGATCGTGCCCTGGGCATTCTCCAGCAGTGCTACAACTACAACCAGTCTACCCGTGGCTCTGATATGAAAGAGTTCAACGAATCCGCGCCGGTCTTGCTGGCCGGTGAGGATGTGCCGGTGCAGACCATTACCGGTAAGATCTGCCGCGCGACACTCAAGGCCGATAACCAGGGCACTGAGATCCCCGATATCCTGCCGCGCTTTCCGGTTCGTCAGTGGCTGGAGTTTCTTACCAGTCATAGCCGTGACGAATTGAAAGAGCTGTTCCGCAAGAATCTGGCTTACTGTCAGGAAGGCTGCCGCGCAACTGGCAAGGATGCCGGAGCCAGGCGTATGGTGGAGAACTACGCGGCCGTGCTCACCTCCTGGGCGCTATTAACACGATGGCTAGACCTGCCTAATAATTATGGCCAGTTTGTTTCTGAACTGCTGCAGGAGATGAACGATCACATATCTGAAACCAGCGCCGACCGTGAGCCCTGGATCTGGATCATGGAGGTCTTCTTAAACGAGCTGAACCGGGGTAAGTATTCCTCTGGTTACAAGATCGATTACAAAACACAGGAATTTATGGTGGACGAAGAAAAGAAGGCAGAGAGCCTGTATCTGGCCTTTATGCCTTCTCAGCTGATGCACCATATCAGAACCGATCCCGGCCTACGTGCCACCTGGGACGGCCTGCCGGTGAAATCAGCCAGGACGTTTAAAAAACAGCTCATACAGGCGGGCGTGGTGATGGATGAGGATATCAGCTACACCCACCGAACCGGCCGCCAGACGCACGCTATTGCCCTCAGTGCCGTGGAGCTGGCCAAGTATGGTCTGCATGTGCCGGAGCCGGACGACGGCGAGAGCAGGGAATAGGGCTTTAGCTGGGAGGGTGCCGCCTGTGGGCGGCCTCTCTGATTTGAACTCTTTCCTGATCGTCTTGTGCTATTTCAGCTTGGTATTTAGCTGTTAATTTGTCTACTTGTAGCTGCAGTTTATTGTGGATTATTAATTTGTCTTCCAGTTCCTTGTGGTTGAGTTGAGTGAAGTCACAGCTCAGAGTGTCTGTTTCTGTCCGAATGTCTTTGAGGGATTCTCTATCTGCATCAAGAGTCTGTTGCCACCGTTGCATATAGCCAGAAGTGAGCCCACCGCCACCCTTTACTGCCCTGCGAGAGGCCATAGCCTCATCCAGTAATTTGTCAGTGCTGTGTATGTCTAGCTTCAGCTTGTCATGAGCCTTACGCAGATCCAAACGAAGATCCAGAGATTTCATTCCATTGACTGTCCACACACTATAGATTCCGGCACCTGCACCTATTAGACCAGAGAACATTCCTAGGTAACTTGTCCAGTGAGCC
>JABURU010000297.1 GCA_014762485.1 Gammaproteobacteria bacterium
AGCACGACCTTGCCAAGGTCGGGGTCGCGAGTTCGAATCTCGTTTCCCGCTCCAATCTCTCTTATATCAAGCGCTTTTATTTTTTAGGTAAGGTCTGCGTATAGGCCAACAGATCTATCTGTTCCTGTTCGCTTAATTCCGACAGCATCGCAGGCATCGCTTCGTTCATCTCCCATCCACCGTAACGATTGTGCATCATGCCCATTCTTCTACCTCGATGCATAGACATTCGTGATCCCGGGTGACCATTTCTAATTTTGTGTAAAGTTTCCCACGGATTTTTTGCTGCCACCGAGCCAACATATTCAACTTTGTCTGCGTCATGCGCTAAATTCATAGCACGTCCATCATCACTGTGACATCGCGCGCAGTTATTTTCAAAATGTTTTTTACCTCGACGGATATTGCCATTGACCTGTTTGTTTTTATCGTCAATGTATTTTTGCATGTCAACCTGACCATTAACCACAAATTTCGCCACTAGCATTAAGGCTCCATCAAACATCACCGTATCAAACTGATGATGCTTATTTTTAAGTATCTTCATTACCTCTTTAACATCGCCACCTGCATATTTGCGAATCCCGGTGATACCCGAGTAATGGCTACCTTTACTATAGGCCCCCTCTTTGCCTCTATAGTCCCAACCATGACACTCCTTGCAACGCCAGGTATCAGCCCCACTTTTCTTCCCACCAGGCGAATAACCCACATGAGTGCCTTGAGGCTTTTTCAGTTCTAGCTCCGCCCACCATTTATCATAGATGCGTCCGCCTTCTGCCAGCTCATCATTAGCAAAAGTATATTGAAAGCTTAATGTTGTAAGTAGAAGTACGATAGTTCGTATTATCATCATAGACCCTCCCTGACCACTATGACCACTATGACCACTATGACCACTATGACCACTATTTTTTATAGCAGCTAGGAGCGATATATTCAAGACTATGCAGTGAGGATGGTTCTAACCAGGTTGGATAACTCTTTGCGCTTCAGCATAGGAGTGATATAACTATCAACATCCTTAACCGTACCGGAGACATAAATAGTTTTAGTCTTATCTTTCCTGACATACTCTTCTATCTCGACACTTTTGTCGTCAAGCACTCTCTGTTCATTATTCAAACTAAAGGCCGCTATCATACGTAATTTATTTGTCGCATATGGATAACTCTTTAACTCAATTACTCTAGATAAGCGACTAACAGTACGCTCAAGTATTTCCATTTTTCGATGACTACAGGAAAAACTTAAGATCACGATACCATCTGCACCATCATCTCCCATGGCGTTTAGCATCGCCGTTTCCAGGCTAATTCCCCAGCTGGAAAATACGCCGGTTACGGCATTTAGCACACCAGGTTTACGAATTATTCTGATCACAAAGATCCAGCGATGTTCATCCATTTTGATACCACTCGTCTATGCGCTGAGAAATTTCTTCGGCGACTTGCTTTAAATATTGAAAATCATTATCAGACATCCTGGGAGTAACGATTTGAGTCCAGCCTTGCTGACCGACGATAATCGGCATGCCCATTACGGTATTCATCTCAAAGCACTCACCTCGTAGTGAAACCTGGCCGGAAACCAATACCTCTTTACCATCAATGATGGTATCAACCAGATCACTCACAACATTAGCGGTCGCCACCGAGGTCTTAGCCCCAGAAATATAAGTCATAAAAGGCACCAGTACGGTACGTAGATCAGGTGGTAATCTGTAAACAAGTGTAAAGGCCTCTTCTGCCCTACCTTCATTTAAAAGCTTCACCAGTTCCTGACGTGCAGCCATCAGGTCGATACGGAAGTCGTCATAATTGCGTCCCTGACTGAGCCGTTTGACCACGGTGGCCAGCTCATCATCATCCATGCCATAGACCTGTACCGTATTCCACATGGGGTACATATTTTCACCGTGCTCTCCTAGTACGAAGGCATGCACACGTTGTCGGCGCACTCCCAGGTCAGCGGCAATTTCACGCCGGAAACGCAGGCTATCCTGGTAGGCCCCTATACCGATAACGCGCTCTCGCCCTAAATAACGACTAAAGACCTCTACTCCAAGCTCAACAGGGTTGCTAACAATGAGCACAATTTCATCACCATGACCGTGATCGGCAATGGCTTTTGCATACGACTCAAACAATGGTTTATTGATCTTTCCTAGCTCAGCGCGGCCTAATGCCTTGCCAGGATCGGTGGGTACCGTTGCCCCAGCGGTCATAATAATAATATCTGCCGTGATTTCATGAGGTGAAAGCGCCACGTCAATTTCAGGGCTGGTTTCAGCATAGGCATCAAGTAAATCCGCTCTCAAGCCGAAAAGACTTTGTGCACTTTTGCCTTCTTCGCGCCCTACCAGCTGCAACCTTTGTGATGGTGCGATCACCTGTTCAGCAATCAACTGGATGGCAACCTGCCGACCGACATCGCCACTGGCACCGATTATAGATATATCCACGTGTGAATCCAGATTAAAGTATCACTAAATAGTGATGGAGTTTGTATGGATAATCAAGTATCAGGTGTTTTGATTATTTCAAAAGTGGCTCGACTATTTGATGGAACAGGCTGGATTCACGCTGGTAAAACCCTTCTGTATGAAAAGAATCCTCTAGCTCCAGAAGCTCATAGTCTATGTGGTGACATAATTCATGCAACAAAGTGCGTAAAAATGTTTTAAAGGCGACAACTTGTTTGCGTTGTGCCGTTTTCATCCACAAGGTTATCGTTAGTTCACCTTCCAGTCCCTGGGGAATATAATAGCCATGAAGTTCATACCAATCATCACTAGGCCGAGTTTCCAGCACACGTATCGTAACAGCCGGCAAGCCTAGCCCATCCGTGATGAAATCACTGATATATTGACAGGTAGAGATAACCGCCAAGCGGTCGCCAGCAGACAATACTGCAGCAAGTCGTCGAGTATATGGGTATAAATAAGATGAATTTTCCAGTTCGATTGCCGAATATTCATCACTCAGGTCATAACTACGCTTTTGAAGCCGGTTAAGTTTTGAATAGTAAGAAAATGTCAAAACAACATCCTTGTTGTATAGTTGCACACTTTCATAATACAAAAATCCAAACCCATTAAACAAGCTAACTGTGAAAATATCGTGTTCGCGAAGAGATTATAGTGGATATTAAGGTGTTGCGTTACAGTAGAAATGACTTTTATCACTTTTGTAACGGTAATGTTTTATGAACGCAAATATAGATAGCAGATGTGTTTCCACCTACCGCCATTTTTTCTACGCGGTCCTGAGACCAGTTAACTGTGCCGAATTTTACGGTGCAAGCTCAGGACCAACTTCATAATCAACATTGCTGAAGCCATGGTCTTCAAGCGCATCAATCACCGTATCTCGATCAAAGTCGCCTTGAAACTCTTCCACTTCAGCAATCACTCCCGTAACAAATCGGAAAGCCTCTTCTTTTCCATAATCCTCTGGAATTATAACCAAAATTGGTTGACCAAACTTATTACAGGGAAGCAACATTAATCTTTTGTTCATCTATATACTCCTTATTATTCGATACCCATTTTCTTGCGCATTAGATACTGTCGCCATAACTGGTATGTGGCATAGCGTTTATATCCGCCCGAGGATATATATCTGAGAACATTATTTAAACGGTAAACCCATACGACTGAATTAATCCTTATTATCTCTTTACCTCTCTCATCAAAAAACATAATTGTTGGGGCGTAAAACAAGCCCAGTTCATTTACCCATTCCCTGGCAGTCAGCTTATGACCACCTGGTGTCAATATTAATGCATTACTATGCATATCAACCTGCACCACATCCATATCTTTTAATTGCGCGCTAATTTCAGGATTACTCAATGGTCCGGCATGTAATACATCACAGGCGTGACAGTTCCTGTGTTCGAAAAATACAACCAAAGGTTTATTTGATGCAATCCGACTTCTATCCAGCAAATAAGGTGGTGACATAAATGCAGGATGAGTATTTAACCTGTCTTCGCCAAAACTCTCGGCCAATTCTGCACGAGCAAGAAACGCAGAAAACCTCTCAGTTTCATAATGATGATCAGCCACATATTCTAGTGCCGCTCTAAACTTATAAGGAGGATAATAACCACTCCTTATAAGTTTAGAGCGGCACTAGAATATGTGGC
>JABURU010000243.1 GCA_014762485.1 Gammaproteobacteria bacterium
AGCCGAGCACAGCGTATTGCACAACTAGGCATCTGGCGCCTGGATTGTGCGACAGGAAAGTTGCAATGGTCGGATGAGATCTACCACATCATGGGGCATGACAAAGACAGCTTCGAACCAGACCTGGAGAAATATTTTGCCCAGGCACATCAAGATGATGTTCCTGTCTTACAGCTAGAGCTGCAAAAGACATATGAAACAAGTTCCCCTCGTACGCTGGATCATCGTTTTGTCCTGGAAGATGGGTCGATTCGTATCGCCCACCTTCAATCGGAGCCTATGGTTTATGCGGAGGATGGCAGTCCCTTATACCTGGAAGGCACACTCCAGGATGTTACCGAGCGTGTTACCGAAGAACGAGAGCGGCTAACACTACAACGACAGTTGCAGCAATCACAAAAAATGCAGGCGATTGGTCAGCTAACCGGTGGTATCGCCCATGACTTTAACAACATACTCGCTAACATTATGGGTTATACCGAGTTGCTGCAGAGTAATGGTGAGATCAATAAACAGCCCAAGGTGTCTCAATATCTGAATGAGGTATATACCTCGGGTAAGCGCGCACGCGATTTAATCGCGCAGATGCTCTCATTTAGTCGTGGTGATGAATCATCGAAGAAGTCGGTGGATATAGGTATGGTGGTAAGTGACGGATTGCGCTTAGTCGGCCCGGCCATTCCGTCCACGATTAGATTACAGGTGGATATTGAGAAATATCGTTATACCGTTTTGGCCGATCCGATCAAATTGCAGCAACTGGTTTTAAACCTGGCGATCAATGCACGCGATGCGATGAACAATGTTGGTGAACTCTCTATTAAAGTGCATCGACAAGCATCCACTTCATGGCGCTGTACCTCATGTCATGAATCTTTTAGCGGTGAGTACGCGGCAATATCCGTTAAGGATAATGGAAGTGGGATCGATGCAGATAACCTGGAGCGTATCTTTGACCCCTTCTTCTCTACCAAAGAGCCGGGGGCTGGTACCGGTATGGGCTTGTCTGTAGTGCATGGTATCGTGCATGAACTAAATGGGCATATAGTGGTAGACAGTCATCCGGGCAAGGGTTCTGAATTTACTATCTTGTTACCACTCTTAGAGCAAAGTACCGAGCTGGATTTTGAACCCAGCAGTGATGCTATCTCCCCTGAAGAGTATCGCGTGATGCTGGTTGATGATGAGCCTGGAGCACTGGGCTTGATGAAAGAGCAACTGGATAGCCTGGGCTATGATGTGGTGGCTTACACTCATCCGCAAGAGGCACTGATTGCGTTTAACAATAACTCGGCGATTGCGGATATCCTGGTGGTAGATTGTACGATGCCCGATTTAAACGGAGTGGAGCTGGCTCATAAGGTGCAGGGTATAAAACCGGATCTACCTGTGATTATCTGTTGCGAGTCGGAAGAGAATAATATTTCCGATACAAAAGCCGAGTTTGGCTTATTACATAAGCCGGTTGATATGCGGGCACTGATTAATGAAATGCAGGCGCAGCTTAAGGCGCGGTAGTCGCCTGCGCCAGTTTCAACTCTTTATGTAGTTGTATACGCTCCAGTGTGGCAGGTGCCGAAGCAATAAATGCTTCTTTATATTGCTTTGCAATGGAACGGGCCTTGGGCAAGCGTACGGTTAACGGGTTGCGGTGACGTCCATGAACACGAAACTCATAGTGCAGGTGTGGTCCGGTGGCAGTGCCGGTTTGGCCAACGTAACCAATGATTTGTCCCTGCCTGATATATCGTCCCGGGCGCATGCCTCGGGCATAACTGCGCATATGGGCATACAGGGTGGTGAATTTATTGCCATGACGCAGGATGATAGTTTTGCCATAACCACCCTTGCGGCCACGGTAAATGATCTTGCCATCACCAGTTGCTCGAATCGGGGTGCCGGCGCGCGCCGCGTAATCCACTCCGGTATGACGCTTAAATTTTTTATGTACCGGATGGTAGCGTCGTCCAAAGCTGGAGCTTATGCGACGAAAATCCAGCGGTGCACGTAAGAAGGCCTTACGCATACTACGCCCGTCCGGTGCGTAGTAGTTGGTGCGATTGCGTTTATCGATATGGCGCACGGCCTGGTAGGTTTTACCCTGGTTGACAAATTCAGCCGCGATGATGGAGCCATCACCGATCTTTTCACCACGGTAATATCGATCCTCGTAGAGTACTGAGAAGCTATCGCCATTACGTATATCCAGGGCAAAGTCTATGTCCCAGCCAAAAATATCCGCCAGCTGCATTGCGATGTTATCACTGATCCCTGCCCTGGCCGCTGACTCAAATAATGAATTGTTAACCACACCGGTAGCAAAGCGACTGCGGTATTCATATTCAAGTTTTTGTGTGATGCTGCTGTAATGGCCGTCGTCTTCCAGTCTCATGCTGAAAATCGATGTGTTATTCACTGGGTAGTCGAGTCCCAGGAGGCGCGGTGGATGACTGTCATCTAACTGTACACGCAGAGTATTACCGGCTTTTAGGCGAGTCAGTATCTTGCGAGCCTTGCGGCTACGGGTTAACTCGGCGATAACGGTGGGTTCTATCTTTAATTGAGATAGCAGGCTAAACAGGCTATCGCCACCATTAATAGACAACTCATGCCAGGTAGCCAGGTGAGGGATGGCCGCACGAACGTAATCAATCTCGGGCATCTCTATGGCCAGTTGAAACTGGGGAATGTCCTCACGAGATGCATTCACCTTGTTACTGGCGAGGGAAAGTACCAGGCCAACCAGGGTTAAAACAACCAGACCGCTAATTAGGTGCGCTTTTTTGATATTTGTTGTCTGTTGGGCAATGAGTTGCAGCGTGGCTTTTGATACCATAGTTATCCCTTTTTTTATGTGCTCAAACTACGGGATGTCATTTCCCAATGCAAGTTGCGGCACTAAATAGAGTTAACGGCACGATCCGCGCTAAATTGAGTCAACAGGTATGCGGATGTGTGATTATGCAAATTTGCTCACATTCTTATAGGTATGGGGTTGGGAATGGCGTCGATAGAAGAGTCCTTGAACATCATCAAGCGTGGTTGTGATGAACTGTTGCTTGAGCAGGAACTGGTAGAAAAGCTTAAGCGAGGGAAGCCGCTACGCATTAAGGCTGGTTTTGATCCGACCGCACCAGATCTTCACCTGGGTCATACCGTGCTTATTAATAAGCTGCGCCAGTTTCAGGATCTGGGGCACGAGGTATTGTTCCTGATAGGGGATTTTACCGGCATGATTGGTGATCCCACCGGTAAGAGCGCGACACGTCCACCGTTAACGCGAGATGACGTGATTGAGAATGCCAAGACTTACGAGCAGCAGATATTCAAGATCCTTGATCCGGAAAAGACTCTGGTAATGTTTAACTCTAGCTGGATGGGTGAGATGAGTTCGGCCGACTTGATCCAACTGGCGGCCAAGTACAATGTTGCCCGTATGCTGGAGCGTGATGATTTTAGTAAGCGCTACAAGTCTGGTCAGTGTATAGCGATACATGAATTTCTCTATCCATTGATCCAGGGTTACGACTCGGTAGCGATGAAAGCCGATGTCGAGTTGGGCGGTACCGATCAGAAATTCAACCTGCTGGTGGGGCGTGAACTACAAAAGCAGCATGGGCAGGAGCCACAAATTGTGCTCACTATGCCAATCCTTGAAGGACTGGATGGTGTGCAAAAGATGTCCAAGTCGTTAAATAATTACATCGGTATTGCCGATGAGCCCGACGAAATGTTTGGCAAGGTGATGTCCATTTCAGATGATTTGATGTGGCGTTACTTTGAGCTATTGAGTTTCCGACCGTTGGAAGAGATAGACGGCTTCCGCCAACAGATAGAGGCCGGCACCAACCCGCGTGATATCAAGTTCCTGCTGGGCGAGGAGATCGTCGCCCGTTTCCATGATGAGGCGTCGGCTACCCAGGCGCGGGAAAACTTTGTTGCCCGTTTCCAGAAAGGGGCGATGCCGGATGATATTGAAGAACTGAGTTTAAGTGCTGGCGGTGATGGCATAGGCTTGCCTAATCTGTTGAAAGAGGCGGGCCTGGTAAGCAGTACCTCCGAGGCGATGCGCATGATCAAGCAGGGCGCGGTGAAGATCGACGGCGACAAGGCCGAATCCAAGGATATGGTGTTTAGTGCTGGTGC
>JABURU010000319.1 GCA_014762485.1 Gammaproteobacteria bacterium
ACTGGCGGCGGCACCCTGACCATCCTCGAAAACGCTTTTATTAGTGATAACACCAGTCTTGTAGTGGCCAACATCGCTCAGGGAATCTGTGACTACTGGTCTAGCATTACCGCAACCGGTGACCCAGCCCATGGGGGGATCGTTGTCAATAGTGTGACCATTGATGGCGCGGCTGTACTAACAGAAATGAAAGCCGCGATCAGTGGCGTCATTACAGACACCGCCGTCGCCGATGCCTGGCTCGCGTTTTATCAGGCGACCGAGGCCGTCGTCAAAACGATCCCTTGCACCATTAACGAGGAGATGCCAGGCACGCCAACCTATCCCCAGGATTTTTCGGAGACGATCAGCTAATGCCTGGCATGAATAGAACCACCGGAAAACATATCAGCGGCATGGACGAGATAAATCAGTCCGTGAACGACATTATCATGACACCCATCGGCAGTCGTGTGATGAACCGCGACTACGGCTCTTATGTGTTCGAGTTTATCGATCACCCGGCGCATGGAGCCAACCTGATGAAGATATACGCCAGCATCGTTGATGCCCTTATCCGCTGGGAGCCGCGTGTCTTCCTGCTACAGATTCAGCTGGCTAGCGAACGGCCAGAAAGTGGTGTCTTCGATATTCATATGGAGGCCATCACGACAGAGCAAGTGGGTGATGTGCCCGTCGATTCGCCGGTAGGCCTCACCGCCACGATAGGAGGGCAAGGGTAATATGCCCACGATAGATATCTCTACACTACCCGCGCCTGAGATTGTCGAGCAAAAAGACTATGACACCATTCTGGCCGAGATGTTGGCAGACCTGCAGTCTCGTGATCCCGAGTTGGATATTAACGTGACAGATCCAAGTTACAGAACCCTGGAGGTCAGCGCATACCGGGAGTTTTTGTTACGACAGGAATTTAATGACCGTGCCAGGGCTATGCTGCTGGCCTTTGCCAGTGGTAGCGATATGGATCACATTGGTGTGACGTATTACCAACTGGAGCGACTAGTTATCACGCCAGGCGATCCATCGGCAGTCCCACCGGTTGATCCTGTGTATGAGTCCGATGAGGCCTACCTGGAGAGATTACTACTCTCCGAACAAGGCCAAAGCGTCGCCGGGCCTGTCGGCTCTTATAAGTTCCTTTCTATGTCAGCGGATGGCCAGGTGAAAGATACAAAACCCCTGGCCCATACACCTAATCCTGGTGATATCACCATTGTCATTTTATCCCATACGGGCGATGGTACGGCGGACCAGGCACTGCAGGATATTGTCGACGCCGCATTGAGCGATGAAGACGTGCGACCAATGAACGACACGCCTATCGTACAAAGCGCCACGATTCTTGATTACACGATTAACGCTACCCTTGCCTTATTCCCGGGGGCTGATGAGGCGACTACGTTGCAGTCGGCCAATGATAGCGCACAAAGTTTTGTTGATAGTCAACACATGATCGGCCGCACGATCACCCTTGATGGCGTACTCGGGGCACTACGGGTGTCCGGGGTAAGCAAGGTTACGCTGAACAACACGGTCGGTACCGATATCACCGCCGAGAAGGCTGTATCAGACACGGAAGCAGCATATTGCTCTGGCATCACCATCGCGATGGGGGGCTACGATGAATAGCCTGTTACCACCTAACGCCAGTCAGTTAGAACAGAATCTTGTTGATACCTCAGCGCGTATTGGTAACGTACCCTCACTTCCACCTTTATGGGACCCAGACACTTGCCCGACGTATCTGCTGTCCTGGTTGGCGTGGGCCCTGTCGGTCGAAGAGTGGGATAGTAACTGGCCAGAGGTCGTGCAGCGAGAAGCCATTAAACAGGCTCGTGATATCCATAAAAACAAGGGCACAGTAGGCAGCCTAAAACGCGCCTTGTCCTCACTGGGGTATGGCGATGCCATCATCCTGGAAGGTCTGGACGCAGAACAATATAACGGCGCCATTACTTTTGACGGTAGCCATTACTACGGGCAAGAGGCTACCCACTGGGCACTATATCGTGTTTATCTCTCCCGACCGATCAGTGTGCAACAAGCCGAACACGTTAGACGCATCCTCGCCTCCACAGCACGCGGTATCTGCAAGCTCGAAGGGCTGCATTATACCGGCGTATTAAACATCTATAACGGTGATGCGCTTCATAACGGAACAACCACCTATGGAGAATTATAAATGGCAGATTTAACAGAGCTGCTTCAATGGGAAGACGGCATTTATCAACTAGAGACAACCGACCCCGTGGTCGGCGGCGCCGCCGGCATATCAAACCAGCAGGGTAAGCAACTGGCCAACCGCACCGCTTACTTGCGTGCCCTGGCAGGTGATAATGTCACGACCATCACCGCCGCTGGTTCTCCGTTTACCTTGACCACGGGTCTTACCGGACTGGTAATCGTCGACGCCAGCGCCGGCAATGTAGTGCTCAATCTGCCCGCGGCCTCGGCATTAAAGACCATGCCGTTCGTTATCTACCGGCAGGATGCTACGGCCAATACGGTAACCCTGACACCTGATGGCACCGACACCGTTGACGGTAGTGCTAGTTATCTGGTGCAGCCTGGTGCGCGCGTGCACTTTATCTCCGATGGTACATCAGACTGGTCGCGTACCTCGGCGGACGAAGCCACTCAAGCCGAAGTGGATGCAGGCGCGGTTGAAGGGAAGTATGTCTCACCTAAAAAACTGCGTTTTGGGTTTTCTATTTCACTAAACTCTAACGGGTACATTGCCTTTCCCAGTTGGCTGGGCGGGCTCATTCTTCAGTGGGGTAACGCTACGGTCAGTGCCTCATCATCGCTACTTGTTACGTTACCGCTGGCTTATCCTACCGCAAACCTTTTAGCGTTAGCTGGCGATGGTGCTGCTGCAAACGCAGACGGCAGCGTAGCTGCAGACACGTTGACAACTACGACAATCACTTTAAACAACAGCTCTACACAAAACAGCCTTGTGTACTGGATTTCCATAGGCCACTAAGAGAAACGAACATGATATATGCACACTACGATGAAGTAGACACCGGCGCCAACATTCGCGGCTTTTATGATGGCAATATTAATACGGTTATCCCCGAACCCAATCTCCAGGTGACAACTGAACAGCGAATCGATTGTCTTAAAAATCCCGGCCGTCGACGTATTGATCCAGTCACAAAAGAGTTACAGGTTTTTACTCCCGTTCCTGAATCACCAGCAAGCCATGCAACGAGACGCATTGCAGACATGAAAGCAGCTTGTGATGTGACGCTGCTAGAGATTACGAGCCTATACCCAAGCGCTGAGCGTGAGACCTGGCCTAAACAGGAGCAGGAGGCACGTGCCTACGCCGCCGACCCAGTTACACCGGTTCCGTTTATCCAGGGGCTGGCCACAGCACGCGGCATCACGGTCGACGAACAGGTAAGCCGCATTATCACCAAGGCCGACGCCTATGCCGCCACCGCCGCCGCCGCGATCGGCAAGCGCCAAAAACTGGAAGATCAGATCCAATCCATTGTTGATGACATAAACCTCACCGACGACGAAAAACGCGCCGCCATTGATGCGGTGACCTGGTAACGAGTTAGTAAAAGGAGAAAGGACATGCCTCAATATCATCATGGAGCTCGCGTCATCGAGGTCAGCGAGGGCGCGCGACCAATACGAACCGCAAACAGCGCCGTCATCGGTGTGGTAATTACCGCGCCGAAAGGGCCTATAAATACACCAACCTTGATCGCGGGATCTCGCGCCTCGTTTGCGCAAACCTTCGGCTCGGGTTATGGCACTGTCGACGATGTGGTTGATGGCATCTTTGATCAGATCGGCGCGTTGTGTGTGGTCGTAAACGTCCTCGATCCTGCAACACATAAGGCCGCCGTCGCCGGTGCCGATTACACCTTCGATGCCACTCTGGACACGCTCACCGTTGCCGATACCTATATCAGGACGGTCGTGGTCAAGAACCAGGCGCAAACGGTCACCTATGTCGAAGGCGATGATTACACCTACGACATGGAAACCGGCGAGTTTACCCGCGTCGCCACCGGCACGATCGTGGCAGGGGATACGGTGAATATTGCTTACGATATTCCCGATGCCAGTCTGGTAACCTCTGCTGATGTTATTGGCACCGTCGCCCTCGGCACCG
>JABURU010000323.1 GCA_014762485.1 Gammaproteobacteria bacterium
ATTTAAGCGATAGGCAAGTGTGTCCGATAAGAAAATTAACAAGGATGACAAAAAGCCCGTAGCGCACCCTGAGATAAAAAACCAGGCCTAACGCTAGATACCACAGGGGATAGGAGTGGATAACATATGCTGGTAAGAGACTTACGCTTTTTAGTCGTGGACGACATGAAATACATGCGTGCCACCATCAAGAGTATGCTGCGCTCAATAGGGTTTGAGCGAATCGAACAGGCCTCCAATGGCCTGGAGGCCTTGCGTATTCTGCGTAATCACCGCATAGATATCATCATCTCCGACTGGCAAATGGACGGCATGGATGGCATGGAACTGCTTAAGGAAATCCGTGAAGACCGCAGCCTCTGTACCAAGCCCTTCTTAATGGTTACCGGAGAAAGTGAATTACGCTACGTTGAACAGGCGATAAAAGCCGGTGTCACCGAGTTTATTATCAAGCCGTTTGATCCCATGACGCTGTCGAAAAAGGTTAAACGTATTATTATGAATAAACTGAAACACAAGCAGCGTATCGATACCCCGCCGGAGCAAAGCAGCGGCGAAATTTTAGATGAGTTACGTATTGGTTGACGTCACCATTTGCAGCCAGTCTCTCTAGCCATTTACACCAGGTAAATATCACCCCTACTAATTAAACATATCCTTATGCAGGGCTCTCGCCCTGGCGGCCTCTCGGCTGATGATATTCTTTTCCACCAGGCGTAGCAGGCTCTGATCCATCGTATGCATCCCCTGCTCAAAACCGGTCTGCATCACCGAATAGATTTGCGCAATCTTCTCTTCACGCACCAGGTTTCTAACCGCGGATGTGGCAACCAGGATTTCGTAAGCAGCAATACGTCCCTCCGCATCCATACGCTTCACCAGGGTTTGAGATATGACGGCACGCAGGGATTCAGACAGCATCGAACGAATCATGTCTTTCTCATTACTGGGAAACACACCAATTATTCGGTCGATGGTCTTGGCGGCCGAGTTGGTATGCAATGTGGCCAATACCAGGTGCCCCGTCTCGGCCGCGGTTAATGCCATGCGTATCGTCTCCAGGTCTCGTAACTCACCCACCATAATGACATCCGGATCTTCTCGCAATGCCGAGCGCAGAGCGGTGGAGAAGCTTAATGTATCGCGGTTAACTTCACGCTGGTTAATTAGTGATTTCTTACTGGTGTGAACAAACTCAATAGGGTCTTCAATGGTGACGATATGCTTATTGCTGTTTTCACTTATATAATCCACCATCGCGGCCAAGGTCGTGGATTTTCCCGAACCCGTGGGCCCGGTCACCAGCACCAGACCATTGATGCTTTGTATCGCATCAATAAACACCTTGGGACATCCCAGCTCATCCAGTGTTTGTATTTGGTGTGGAATGTGTCGAAATACCGCGGCACTCCCACGGCTGGTATGAAAAACATTAACCCGGAATCGCGCCACATCCGGCAACTGGAAAGAAAAATCCAGTTCCAGCTTTTCTTCAAATAGAGAGCGTTGCACATCGGTCATCACACTATTAATCAACGCCCGGAGCTCACTTTCTGACAGTGGTTGAGCATTTATTCGGTTCATCTCACCATCGATGCGCACCATTGGAACCTGGCCGCTGGAAAGGTGTAAATCTGACGCGTTGTGTTTAACGGTGAAAGACAATAACTCGCTAATATCCATCTGCCTGCCCTTGTCTTGTTTAGTTATTTCGAAGGCGACGTTTGCTACTATAGGCATTCCGTTGCATTTCTACACTACAACGCTTGAAAACACAGAGCAATACTAAAACATGGATATCGCACAACGTCTTTTAAAGGTTAATCAACGCATTCAGCAAGCGGAAAAAGCATCAAACCGCGCTGCTGGAAGCGTGCAACTGCTTGCGGTCAGCAAAACCAAGCCGGTAGAAGATCTGCTAGCTGCCATAGCAGCAGAGCAAACCCGGTTTGGTGAAAATTACCTTCAAGAAGCTCTGGAAAAAATATCGGCACTGAAGGGTCAACCACTGGAGTGGCATTTCATTGGTCCCATTCAGTCAAATAAGACCCGCCCGATTGCAGAAAATTTCACCTGGGTACATAGCGTCGATCGGCTGAAGATTGCCCAACGATTGAATGATCAGCGCCCGCAACACCTGCCGCCGTTAAATATATGCCTTCAGGTCAACGTCGATAATGAGGCCAGCAAGTCCGGGTTTAACCTGGACGAGTTATCACAAGTGGCCAAAGAGATCGCCGCGCTTCCCAGGCTCAACCTCAGGGGCTTAATGTGCATACCCGCCACGCGTAGTGAATTTGAACAGCAGCGCAAACCATTTGCACAACTGCGCCAGGCCATGGAGCAGTTACAACAACAGGGACTAAAACTGGATACCTTGTCTATGGGGATGTCTGGAGACCTGGAAGCGGCGGTAGCAGAAGGAGCGACATTTGTACGTATCGGTACCGATATCTTTGGCGCACGCAACTACCCCACCAGCTAGCCTTAGTCAGTGCGGTTGTCAGAATAGAGTGAACTGAGTATGTTAAGCATAACTGAAAATAAATGGATACATATATGAGCTTACCCAGTATCGGATTCATTGGCGGCGGTAACATGGCACGTAGCCTGATAGGCGGGCTGATTGCCGATAACTATCCGACTGAACTAATCCGGGTATCGGATCCCAATGCCGACATTCGTGCTGCACTGAGCCAGGATTTTGGTATCGAAGTAGTGGCAGATAACCAGCAATTAGTAGCCAGCCAGGCCATCATCGTACTGGCGGTGAAACCTCAAGTAATGCCCGAGGTGGCGAGCGGAATTCAGGCGCCCGCGCAGCAACACTCACCACTGATTGTATCCATTGCCGCCGGTATCCGCAGCAGCGACCTGGATCGCTGGCTCGGTGGCAACTGCCATATTGTTCGTACCATGCCTAACACGCCTTCACTGGTCGGCAGTGGTGCCACCGGTTTGTATGCCAACCCACTAGTGACAGAGGAGGAGGAAACCTCTGCAGAATCCATCATGCGCGCCGTAGGTCTGGCATTATGGGTAGATGACGAATCACAAATTGACTCGGTCACGGCACTTTCCGGCAGTGGTCCCGCCTACTTTTTCCTTGTCCTGGAGGCACTACAGCAGGCTGGTAGCAAGCTGGGCCTGGAACCGGAAACCGCTCGCCTGCTGGCATTACAAACCGCGTATGGTGCGGCAAAAATGGCACTGGAGAGTCCAGAAGATGCCGCCACACTCAGGCAACGTGTCACCTCTCCCGGGGGGACTACGGAGCAGGCACTAAAGGTTCTGGAAGAGAATAATATACGCGATATCTTTGACAAGGCACTGGCCGCGGCGGCGCATCGCTCAGAAGAACTCGCAAACCTGTTTGGAGATAAGTAATGAGTGGAAACTACCTGGGAAATGCCGGTACCTTTTTAATTGATACCCTGCTGGGCCTGTACATACTGACATTTATGCTGCGCTTTCTGTTCCAGTGGTCTCGTGCTGATTTCTACAATCCCATCTCGCAATTCCTGGTAAAGGTGACCAACCCGCTATTAATACCTGTCCGCCGTATCATCCCGGGGCTATTTGGCCTCGACGTTGCCGCGATTACACTCATGCTGGCACTGGAATTTCTTAAGCTCAGCCTCATCAGCCTGATTAACGGTGCGACCATTCTGCCCGTGGGTTTCCTGATTTATGCCTGTGCCGAACTGCTACAGCTTGCCAGCTATGTCTTTATGTTCAGCATTATCATACAGGCCATCGTCAGCTGGATTAATCCACACAGTTACAACCCGGTAATGTCCCTTCTGTTCAGCCTGAATGAGCCACTATTAAGGCCCGCCCGGCGTTTATTGCCCAACATGGGTGGTCTGGATCTGTCACCACTGATCGTATTAATTGCACTGCAACTACTGCAGATGCTACTAATACACCCGCTGCGGGATCTCGCGGTTAGAATTGCGATGTAAATACCGGGTAGTCTCTAATGTCCAGCACGTATATCCGTAGCATATTCATTGCGCTCGCCTGTTATTGGAGTTTCTCCCTGCAGGCAGCACCGCTGGTCCTGACCCAGCTAACGCCCTCGCCCATAGGGCAGCAGGTGACATACCTGGCAGAAACGGGGCAGGAACTGGATATCCAT
>JABURU010000017.1 GCA_014762485.1 Gammaproteobacteria bacterium
GCATCACAAGTAAAGGGAGTATATTTAATAAAGCTTTGTAGCTTTTACTATTCAATCGTACAGTCATGACTTCTCTCCTTCCTGCACATCCTCTTCAAAATAATAAACCGCGATACCGGCACGCTTTCGTCCGCTACCCTGGTTGTCTGGATTCATATCGCGATCTTGAGTCGCGAGGTATTTATTGGCTTCTTCCAGCAAGGCCTGTCCCTGTTCTGCGGCCATCTGTTTAAGCCTGGGTAATGCCTCTTCCGGCAGGTTATCGTAATAGACCTTACGCTGGTAAAAGGGTTCATTAGCCTTTGCCTGCAGGTTGTGATCTATTGTATTAACCAAATCAGCGACATCACCGCCAAGTATGTGCAGTTTGTCCTGCTCGCCGGTACTGGGGATATAGCCATGAGTATTTAGCTTGATCACATTGCCATCGAGGATCGATACCGCGCCTACCCGTGATAGTTCATCCAGGATTGCCCGTGCAGGAATATCACCACTGTAGGCCTTAACCAGTTCAGAAAAGTTAGGTGAATCACCATCAAAAGATAGCTTCCGGGGCTCACCTGAATGCAAAAAATCTTCATCGCGTATCCAGCCGCTTATCACTCGAGCCGCCCGGTTATGGCGCTTCTCTTTTTCCATGTCATTGGGGTGCTCTAATGACTGTACACGTGAAACCTCTTTACGGTTTAAGCCTGTCACGGTGGAGATTCTAGAGACGGTCTGTTTCTTTCCTGGCATCGCGAACTCCTTGTCCGCCACATCCACGTACACCCATTTAGCCATATCAGAAAACTCGCCGTAGGAAACACCATTTCGCAACAAGATGCGAATCAGCGGTCGCAGCAGCCTGATAATGGTGGCAGTCAGGGCCTGTTGAATGTTTTCTGTGTTCATATTGGGAATATTATCCCATAAAGTGAAAGTTGTCGCCTTCCCATTGCGCGAGAAGGCGACTTTTCACCATGGTTTATTGCGTTACCTGGGTTACTGAAGTGATGCTGCCACTTGAGTGAGTACCTATGACTTTCAACTCATCATCGACC
>JABURU010000276.1 GCA_014762485.1 Gammaproteobacteria bacterium
CGGCGTATATATAGAAAATAAAACTTTTAAGGATGGTGTTGTGAAACGATTATTGAACCTCTCTCTTTCCCTGTGCTTGCTGTTTTCCATACCCATACTACAAGCCGCTGAATTAAAAGACTTCACGGGCAAACCGCAAAGCATAGAGCACTATGCCGGCAAAGATAAGTGGCTGGTGGTGATGATTTGGGCCTCGGATTGCCATGTATGTAATGAAGAGGCAAGTAGTTACGAACTATTCCATCATGCGCGCAAGGATAAGGATGCACATGTGCTAGGTATCAGCCTGGATGGCGAGAGAAAGAAGAAAGCCGCTGAAGCATTTGTTGCCCGTCATCAACTCTCGTTTCCCAACTTGATAGGCGAGCCTGAACAGGTAATGAGCATGTTTTCTGAGCTAACCGGAGTCGCCTGGTTAGGTACCCCGACTTTTTTAATCTACGACCCTAGTGGCAAACTGGTTGTTCAACAAGTCGGGGCGGTACCGGTTAACTTGATCGAAGCCTTCATAGAACGTAACAGCTAACCTATTCATTCATTAAGGCCCTTAACTGGGCCTTAACCTTGTCACTGTTCCAGTCTATCGCACCATACATGGCGGCACGAATACGGCCTTGTTTACCAATAATGTATGTAGTCGGATAAACAAAGATATCCCAGTCTTTTAGCGCTAGCCCTTTGGTATCCAGCAACACCGGGAAATTTACCTGTACATCTCGTTTTAAAAAGGTTCGAACCACCTCTTCCTCTTCCGCCATATTCACTGCCAGGATAGAAAACGGCTCATCCTTAAAGCTTTGCTGTAAGCGGTCCATCGATGGCATTTCATGCACGCAAGGCGGACACCAGGTGGCCCAGAAATTTAATAACACCACCTGACCTTTGTACTTTGATAACTGGTGAGTCTTGCCCGTGGTGTCTTTAAAGATCAATTCTGGAGCAGGAGGGGTACCAGCATAATCCTCTATTCCCCTGATACTGGGCGCACTCTTAAGAACCTGTTTCTTGATCTCTGCCAGCCGGTTCACCTTTTCGACAGGTAAACTGGCAAGCAGGCTGCCGGCCAGCTGTACCTCACTTGGTAGCTGCTCTGTTTTTTGCACTTCAACCTGATTCGGGTGACTATTACGAAAATAAAAATCACGCACTCCATAGATGAACTTGGTGAATACGGGAGCCCCCTGCAGGCCTAGAGCCTGCATATTATCCATTGCCCGCCAACGCCCCGGTGACTGAGTCGGGATCAGCATAAATACGGGAAGCTGGTTCGCCTCTATTTCTGGCATATACCTGGGCTGCACTCCCGCTTCTGGCGTTTCGATAAACAGTTTCGGGTGTAACATCACCACGCCTTTAAAATATTCTTTATCCTGGTGCTGCTCTAGCCAGCTACGAGCCCCTCTCATGGCCGTCAGGGCAGCTCGCCCGGCGGCCACCAGGATGACGTCTTTGCCGGTTTGCTTGTGAGCATGTTCGATCAACGCGGCAACGCCTACACCTGGCACCTTATCCAGGCTACTGGTGGTAATCGAAAGAAAATATGGCGCCAGCAAATCCAGCACCCAGCTATGCATACCGGCTTGTTGGAATTGCCGACCAACCTTTTCATTCGCCGCATGGGAACCAAATTCTACGGGCAACCAAAGGTAAATCTGCTTTGACTCCGCCTTAAGGGATAGATAGCTCAGCTCGGTTCCATCATCCAGCTCTAAAAATCCCTGCTCAGCAGGCACGGCCAGTACAACAGCTGGGATAAAAAAAAGGCCTGCTAATAACGATATTGCTATTTTTTTCATTCTTCTACATTCTGCAAATTTCTCCTGCATAATGATAATCTTTCCTTCATGAACAAAGAAGTAGCAAACACCACATTTCAAATGTCGCCTATAGGCACGGTCCACTCCTGTTTTAAGGAAAAGTTTGGTATCCCTCGCCAGCCTGGCCTGGTGCCCGATGCCAGGGCAACGATAGTGATTCATCCACCATATGATCGAGATGAAGCGTTTCGTGGCCTTGAGCAAGTCTCACATATCTGGCTGGTGTTTGTATTTCATCAATCGATGCGGAATGAATGGAAACCGATGGTTCGTCCGCCACGATTAGGAGGAAATGAAAAGGTAGGGGTATTTGCCACACGCTCCAACTTCCGCCCCAACCCTGTCGGCCTGTCACTGGTGGAACTCATTTCGTTTGAACGCGTTGGTCAGCAGCTATTACTACATATAAAAGGAGGGGACCTGGTAGAAGGCACCCCGATACTGGATATCAAACCATATTTGGTCTACGCCGATAGTATGCCGGGAGCAATTAATACCATCGCCGAGTCTGCTCCGGATAAAATACCCGTAATATTTTCTGCAGCGGCAAAACAGGAGCTAGAACCACAGCAACAACGTTACCCCGATATTGAGCCGCTGATTAAATCTGTACTCGAACTGGATCCCAGGCCAGCCTATAAAGCACGCAAGGACGATGATCATATATATGGCTGTCATCTATATGATTTAAATATTCGCTGGCAATTACAGCAGGATCATATTCTGGTAATAAATATTGAACAATTAGCAGAATAAACCTACATATTTTTCAATACCGTCTATACTGACAATTATAGTTTTGTATTGGTATCTTATAATGTATTCAGATGCTATACAGTTGCATGTCTTCTCTGATTATATTTGTCCGTTTTGTTATATCGCAAACAAGCGGCTGCAGCAGCTTGATCAAAATTTTAACCTCTCTATCCACTGGTATCATATCGAGATCCATCCCGACATCCCTGAACATGGAATTGAGCTATCGGATCTAACATACCAGTCATCGCCCATGCGTTCGGTAATGCATAGCGTTAACCAGTTATCACACGAAGATAACATCAGCCTAAAATTACCCAACCATATTCCTAAATCACAAAAAGCATTACTCCTTGCAGAAGCCGCCAAGCAGTGTGGTGATAAACGTTATAATCAACTGCACAATCTGTTATTTTCCTCTTTTTATTCCGATGATATCGATATAGGTGATAATGATCATTTACTCGCTATTGCCGCTGAGTGTGATATTCCTTCTACCATTGCCTATCAGGCATGGCGGGATCCACATTACCAGTCTCGTCTACAACAAAATCACTATCTCGCCAGACAAATGGGCATACATGCCACACCGGCATTTATTGTTGGAGAACAGGTATTGCTGGGTGTTCAGTCTATCGAATTGCTACACGATTGTTTTATGAATTCGAAACAAGTTCGTCGTTATGCAAATTAGTTTCATAAACTTTTAACCTTTCCATGTTGCTTTTAAACAGGCCATCCTCCACTCTTTTGATAGTTCAAAAAGAGACTAAACATGGACAAGATTATCATCGAGGGGGTTACTGAAGAAGGCAAAACTTTTCGTCCATCCGCCTGGGCGGAGATGGTCTCATCCAACCTTGCCTCATTTGGTCGCGATAATAAATTAAAATATGATCGTGGTGTGCACCCCTGCGTGATTAATGGTGTGAAGTGCATCGTCGTCGCCCGTGAACTACAGGATGATGATCCGCATGCCTATGAATATGTGATGCAATTCGCGCGTCAAAATAACTTGCGAGTTCAGCGTGACAAACGCCAGGGTGATCGCGCCCTGCACTATCCCGGATAATCCATTCTTGTCAGCGTGTTCTGCAAGCTGCACAATGTCGACATGGAAGAATCACTCAAACAACTACAGGCCAGGCTGCAGCAGTTCGCCGATGAGCGTGACTGGGATCAGTTTCATGCTCCCAAGAACCTGGTGATGGCATTAAGTGTCGAGGCCTCGGAACTGCTGGAGCATTTCCAGTGGTTAAGCAATGAGGAGAGCCACCGGCTGGATGAGCAGAAGAAGCAGGAAGTCGCTTATGAAATGGCCGATGTATTTATCTACTTAGTGCGCCTGGCAACCAAGCTGGATGTTAATCTGGCGACGGCGGTCGAAGAAAAAATCGCGATTAATGAAGCGAAATACCCCGCCGATAAGGTACGGGGCAGCCATAAAAAATATACCGAGTATCAGGACTAAGCTTACTACTGCGGCCCTTCCTTTATCTCTGGCATACCGCTACCAATTTCCCCGGCAGAGGCCTCACGTACTCCCTGTATATTGATCGTAA
>JABURU010000274.1 GCA_014762485.1 Gammaproteobacteria bacterium
GTTATAACCTCAAGCTTCATCCAACCATTGCATGAGGTAATAAATATACTGACCTTCTGAAGACTTGGAGGGCCCCAGTACCCGAGCAGGGTATGTTTTCTTTGCCTCGTCGGCTAATGCAAGCGCCCGTTCTGGTGTATCCACGATATCAACACATCCAGCAGGAAAGCGTGTACGGTTCCGGCGAGGTGCATAGATCACCGCGCAGTGTTCCTGTGACACATTGGTTTGTGGATCGGGGGGAACAAAGCCTTTCATTCTCATTATCTCATGCTGTGTTCACAGCATTATAAAGGCTTATTAGATAGACAGCAGCGCTCGCAGGCGATAAACGAATGCCTGCGAACACAAATATAGATTACACGCTGTAGCCAAACGAGTTATTGCTGCTGTCCTTGGGAACCGGTAAGCCGGCAATTTTACTCGCCTGGGTGATAGGGCCACCGGGAAATAGACTATAGAGATAGCGCAAGCCACCCTGCGACTGGTATCGTTGATCCAGCATGCCGCTCAAATCACGGGCGTACTCAACCGCTCCCAGCTCTTCATAATGGTGACGCAGCAAGTCCACCAGTTCCCAGTGTTTATCACTCATGGAAATGCCGACCTCTTTTGCCAAAGTTGTCGCCACCTCATGATCCCATGGAATCACCAGCTCATCCCCGTCATCAACATGAAAGAACTGGCGCATTTTCTCTTCGTCTGTCATTACTTCTGACATCTGCCACCTCCGGCTTTTCTGTGTGTAGCCTGTTTGCAGGCCCTACATAGTTAAGAATAGAAAGTGTCAGCTCAGCTGCAATATTCCATACATTTAATATGGATATACCCACGCCGCTTACGGGCCTAAATCAAGTGTTACTGAAAGAGGATGCGAAATCCGACATGCATGGAGTCATCGATCTCGGCATCATTACCACCAGTGAACCCCACGTTCACATTTCGGTAACCCAGGTAGGCAAATGCCTGTGGCAATATTTGATACTCGGCCCTAAGGCCCAGCTCTTTAAAGTTATCCGCATTAGAACTCACCACCACGTTCGGGCCGTAATATAGCTGGCCGCTATAGGAGAGGCGGTTCACACTCTTGGGGTAGTAGCGCAGCTCTACACCGATCATCAGGCCATAAAGTAAACTGGCCGATGGTGTATCGATGCCGATCAGCTTGCCACCAACTCCCAGCTCCAGAGGGTTATCCGATTTACCGGTTTCACCGATGACATGCAAACCCATACTGACATAACGGTTGTCATTGATGTTGTGCATATAGCCCAGTTGCGTTTGCAAGGCATCCGGGCCTCGCTGGTGATGATGACCGGCTACTGAGCTGAGCGTCAAGCTCACACTATTGTCATTTAAGTTAGCGTCGAGGGAACCTGCATAACTCACAAAAGGAATTACACTGATGGCAAAAAACGTCAGAAAGCGAAACATCCCAAACCTCATTTATGGTTAATTGCGTTAGTTTACATCGACCCGACAAAGGGATAATGGTTCATAAAAAAATACAACCGTCCCAGATTGGTGTCATGACCGAGTAAGGCATGCCTTCTGCCCCCGGTCTCGTTATCCTTTCACCGGATAGTTACAGCAAAATGCGCTCAATACCACCTTTGCGGGTATTTTCGACAAAACGATTTTGCCATTTATCCCCGTGTAACTGCTTAACCAGCTCCACCACAATATAGTCTGGCTCCAGCCTGGTATCCCCTACATAGCGTGACAGGCCAGTCTGGCAGGCCGGGCACGAGGTGAGCAGCTTTACTTGCTGATCTTTATTTACCCGCTCCCCTGTCAGCTGCTGTATACCATTTTGCAGTTCATCCTGCTTGCGGAAACGTACCTGGCTGGAAATATCTGGCCGACTAACAGCAAAGGTTCCAGCCTCACCACAACAACGATCAGACAACAGGACATCGGCATTCATCAAGCTTGAAGCCACCTTAATCGGGTTGTGCGTCTTCATCGGGGTATGACATGGATCGTGGTACATGTACTTCGTGCCATCCACCCCGTCCAGCTGAATGCCTTTTTCCATCAGGTATTCATGGATGTCCAGCAAACGACAGCCGGGGAAGATCTTATCAAACTGGTACTGCTGCAGTTGATCCATACAGGTACCACAGGAGACGATGACCGTCTTAATATCCATGTAGTTCAAGGTATTGGCCACTCGGTGGAACAACACCTGGTTGGACACCGAGATCTGCTTACCTTTTTCTTCATCGCCACTGGAGGTTTGCGGATAACCGCAACACAGGTAGCCGGGTGGTAATACCGTCTCGGCACCAACCTCGTACAGCATCGCCATGGTGGCCAGACCTACCTGGCTAAATAGCCGCTCTGAACCGCAGCCGGGAAAGTAGAATACGGCGTCTGAGTCATCATTAACCAACTCGGGATTACGCAGTATCGACACCGTGGTCTCATCCTCTATCCCGAGCAGTTGACGTGGTGTGGATGCAGGCACTTTGGCAGGCATGGGCTTTTTCACAAACTCCACCACCTGCTCAAACAGTTGAGGTTGCCCGGTAGTCGAGGTCGGACGTTTTTTCTGTTTTAACAGGCCAAAGTATTTGGCCACCCGGTGACCCAGGCGCTGAAAGCGGAATCCCATCTTGATCATGACGCTGCGCATCAGCTTAATCGCCGCCGGCGCGGTGATGTTGAGGAATAACATCGACAGGCGAGCCCCCAGGCTGTTGCGCTTTTGTCCCATCGATTGCAGCAAGTTACGCATCTGCACCGAGACATCACCAAAGTCGATGTTTACCGGACAAGGAGACAGGCACTTGTGACATACCGTGCAGTGATCGGCCACATCATTCATCTCGTCAAAGTGGCGTATCGAAATACCGCGACGTGTCTGCTCCTCGTAGAGGAAGGCCTCAATGATCAAGCCACTGGCCAGGATCTTGTTGCGCGGAGAGTACAACAGGTTGGCACGAGGAATATGGGTATTACATACCGGCTTACACTTGCCGCAACGCAGACAGTCCTTAATCGCCGTGTTCAATGAGCCCATGGCACTGGCCTCCAGGATCAGCGCCTCCTGTTCAACCAGGCGCAAAGAGGGCGTGTAGGCGTTGCCCAGACCAGAGCCCGGCATCAGCTTGCCGCGGTTAAAGTGACCATGGGGATCGACCTTGCCTTTATAACTGACAAAGGCATCAATGGTCTCCTGTGCCAGGAACTGGAACTTGGTAATACCTATACCATGCTCACCGGAGATAACCCCGCCCAGCTCTTCCGCCAGTTGCATGATACGCTCCACCACCTGATCCGCCTCATGCAGCATCTCGTAATCATTGGAGTGCACCGGAATATTGGTGTGTACGTTGCCGTCCCCAGCGTGCATGTGGGTGGCGACAAACAGACGGCTGGTACGGTACTCGGCATGGATAGCGTCCAGGCGGTCACGTACCGCCTCCAGCGCCAGACCCTGGAAGATCTCTTTTAACGGCTTCTCCACCTGCTCACGGTAGGAGATACGCTGTGCACGGCGCTGCAACATCCGAAACAAGGTATCACCCGCCTGCAGCTGCGCCTGTGCGCCCTCATCCAGTAACGACAAGTGCCGCTCCGCAGGCTGATCCAGATTGGACATTAACTGCTGCCAGTCGCCCTTTACCTTTTCCAGGTACTGTTTGGCGGCCTCTATCTTGGCATCGATATAGGCGCGGCTTTCGCTGTCTTCAACTTCTGGCACCTGACCAGCACGCAGCTTATGCAGCTCAGGCATCTCCCCATCCAGGTAGCTTAGTACCGCGTTCAGGGTTCGCAGCTTGTTGGAAGTCGAGAGTTCAATATTGAACCGCTCGATGCCGTCGTTGTATTCCGCCAGGCGATCCAGCGGGATCACCACGTCTTCATTAATCTTAAAGGCATTGGTGTGGGCGGCGATCGCGGCGGTACGCGCCCGATCCAGCCAAAAGCGTTGACGCGCCTCCGCACTGACGGCGATAAAGCCCTCTGCCTCGCGGGCATTGGCCATCTTCACCACTTGCGAGGCGGCAGCGGCCACGGCGTCTTCATCATCGCCGACAATATCGGCGATCAATACCATCTTCGGCAAATCACTACGCGGCGCCTTGGTAGTGTATTTCACCGCCTTTACATAGCGCTCATCCAGG
>JABURU010000332.1 GCA_014762485.1 Gammaproteobacteria bacterium
CGTCATCATGCCAGTACCTTGTCGCCAAAATGCACTGAAATCTTCCTCGCGAAGCCCTCGACTATAGGTAATCGCACCGACAAACTTCGGACTATTATCAGATTGCTCAGAAATAAGCACGACTGCCAGCAGTGCCGCCATCACCATCTTCTCCGTATCGGATTTATGCCATCCTATATACCGATATAAGAGATTTATATCACCACGCCCTTTGTTTACTTGCGGGCTTAGTTGGTATGGTAATCCGACTATCAAAGTTTGCGTGCCAGTCAGACCATAAGCATAGTTTGTCATTAGAGTGGTCATATTGCCTGCATCGATATATTGCATGCGCAACATACTACCGCCCTTATCTATGGGCATGGCAACAAACGAACGTATTCCCATCGCATGAGATTGTCCAACGATAATAATAAATAGAAAAAAACCAAGCAGCTTTTGATATTTATTCATTATTTTATCTCCACTGAACCCGGAGTATAGCCAGCGTCACTGATCACTTTCTTGATCTCTTCAGTGCTGGGTATATTTTCTTTATCAGAGAATTCTACTCGGGCCTTTTTCAGTTTCAGACTAACTTTAACATCACTTACTCCCGGAAGTTTTTCCAGGGATTTTTTAACGGTATAGACACATACCGGACAAGTCATGCCCTCCACGCCTAATTCAGCGATTGGTTTTTCTCCCGCATGAAGTAGTGTGGATGCTATCAACAACCATAGTAAGACAAATACTCTTTTCATTTGTTTCTCCCTGATATTATTATCACTTCAAATGTTTTTTCATGAACCGTGTAGCACGCTGAATGGCATCCTTGGCCGCCAGGTCATCAGCAAAGGTACGTACGTTTTCTGGGCGAAAGTCAAAACCACGACCCACGCCGGGATAGATAATCACCCGAGCATCACGACCTTTATCACGCAAGCTATTCACTGCCATTTCGATACCACGACGACGTTGATACTGTTCCTGATCACCAATGAATATTAACGCCGGGATCTTTAAGTCATCTGCTTCGGTAGCATAACGATAAACCTGCATCGCCTCAGGAGCATTTGGATCCTGCATATGCGGGTAATAGGAAACATAACAGGCCAGGGCATCATCCTGACGCTTCTTGGTGACGGCAACCTTCAGGGTCATATAGCCACCACGTGTATGAGAATAAGCACAGGCCTTTTTACTACTAATATCCTTGCGCTTTAACAACTCGCTCAATGCCGCATTCACATCATCTTCTACAAGGTAATCATGTTCGATGGGTAGCTTCTCAATAAAGCGTCCAGAAAACACATCGGCGGCCAATACAACAAAACCGCGTGCAGCCAAACGGCGCACATGCAGTGAGATCAGATCATCAAGACCACGGCGGCCATGTTGAAACAGGATCGCTGGATATTTTTTATTATCCGCTGGACGCGCTACCATAATGGGTATATCGATATCACCACTGGTGATCTCATACTTGGTAACTTTTACTTTATGGTTTTCCGTTTGTTCGATCTTGCCATCAAACCACCAGTCATTATTCCACCACCAGGCGTTATCTTCCTTCACCTGATGAGCGACTGCCTGCCCACTTAATAATGCGAACAGGACGACTCCCCCAAACTTCTTAAACAACATATAAACCTCATTTATACTTTTACTGCGGCAAAAGAATGTCATAAATATGGTTAAAAAACAATCAACAAAATCGTGCAAAATGCAACCATATAGAGGCTTCAAACGTATTAATATGTATGGCTAAAAGTAACGGGTAACAAGGAATGCTATCACTACACGGGCGACTCTTTTTCTTTACCATGATCTGGCTTAGCTTTAGCAGTCAGGCAAACCAGCTTAGTAATCACCCTTCTGCCTATCTGGCGATGCATGGTGATGATCCTGTGAACTGGCACCTCTGGGATGAATCTGTCTTTCAACAGGCGCAAAAAGAGAACAAATTAATTTTTCTATCCAGCGGCTATTTTTCCTGCCACTGGTGTCATGTAATGCAGCGCGAGAGTTATCAAAACCCGGCCATCGCTCAACAAATTAATCGCCACTTCATAGCGGTGAAAATTGATCGAGAACTCAACCCGGCCCTCGATGCCTACCTGATTAGCTTCCTGGAAAACACCCAGGGCTATTCCGGCTGGCCGTTAAATGTTTTTATTACGCCCAATGGCCACCCATTGGTCGGTCTGGTCTATTTACCCGCCAATGATTTCAGTCAGCTTTTATCCCAGCTATCATCTATCTGGTCACAAGATCATAAAGTACTTAGTAAAGATGCTGCCAATGGTGCCAAGGAACTAGAAGCCTTACGCAAACTACCAGAACCCTATACCCCACGGTCGAATGATCTGCTGAATTATCAGCAAGCTTTCATTCAGCAAACCTGGCAACAGGCGGATGATCTACAGGGCGGTTTTGGTGAGCAAAGCAAGTTTCCCATGGCACCACAACTGAGCGCATTATTGTCTTTTTACCAGCGCAATACCGATGAAAATCTCGGAGAGTTTCTACAATTGACGTTGTCGCAAATGGCAACCCAGGGATTACGCGATCAAATTGGTGGCGGTTTTTATCGCTATGTCATAGACCCGGGATGGAAGATCCCTCATTTCGAAAAGATGTTATACGATAACGCCTTGATGGCTTCACTTTTCTTTCAGGCCGGTGATATTTTTTCACGACAGGACTTCCTCCAGGTAGGCTTAAACACCATCGACTTTATGTTACGTGAAATGCAACACCAGCATGGTGGCTTTATTGCCTCACTCTCCGCCATAGATGATCAAAAAAAAGAAGGCGGATACTACTTATGGAACGAAGACGAGTTAAAGCGTGTGTTAACACCACGCGAATACCTGGTAGCAACTCGATACTGGAACCTGCATGGTAATAAGACCATGGATGATGGACACCATGCTACCACCAGCCATGATATTAACTCACTGGCACATGAGCTCAAGCTTACCCAGGCACAGCTCTTGTCGACGATTCAATCGGCACAAAACAAGCTGTTTACTGCCCGCTCAAAGCGCACACTGCCCATTGATGATAAAAGGCTGGCATCATGGAACGGCCTGGCTTTAAGTGCACTAACCAAAGCCATTACCATCACCAACAAGGAAACATATAAACAGGCCGCAGCACGTACCGCATCCTATTTACAGCAATCACTTTGGAATGGCAGCCGCCTGTTACGCGCACACGCAAAGCAGGGAGACATAGGGCGCGCCGGGCTGGAGGACTATGCACTGGTGGCACAGGGCCTGTTTGATTATTACCAGCTTACGCAAGATAAAACATCATTGGCCGTTGCCAAACAGCTTATCCACCAGGCATGGCAGCGTTTTTATCAGCAGGGCTTTCAACGCAGTGAAAATATGTTCCTGCAATATGCCAATCGCGAAGCAATGCTGGCGGATGATGTATTGCCTTCCTCCTCGGCCACCTTGATCACACTATCTCTACAGATAGGCAACAACAACGATAAGAGACTTGCGCGTGAGGCCCTCTCCTATACACACAAGGTATTACAATCTGAGCCCTTTTGGTATGTCGGCTATCTAGAGGCGGTCAGCCTGATCACCCAGCAATAATAGGGGCGTAAATTTCCCTTTCGACGCTGAGTGTTGACGCCAATTCTGGTATGCTTCAGATACCAACAGCCGTAGCGTGACAAGATGGCCTTTCACCGTTATACCGAAGCCCCACATGAACAACGTGACGATTTCAGCAACCTGAAACGCATCGTACCCTATATATGGCAATACAAGGGGCGTGTGCTGATGGCGCTGCTGGCGCTGATGCTGGCCAAGCTGGCGACGGTGGGTGTGCCACTCATATTAAAAGAGATCGTCGACACACTGGACCAGGATCTCTCCACCGTCACCCTGCCACTGGTGCTCTTACTGGCCTACGGTGCCCTGCGCGCCGGTAACTCGATCTTTAACGAACTACGCGATGCCATCTTCGCCCGCGTGCGCTTTGGGGCCATGCGCCGCCTGTCGCACCAGGTCATTCAACACCTCTACTCTCTGTCGCTTCGCTTCCACCTGGAGCGCCAGACAGGCGGCCTCTCGCGTGACCTGGAGCGCGGCACCAATAGTGTCAGCTCGATCCTGAACTATC
>JABURU010000303.1 GCA_014762485.1 Gammaproteobacteria bacterium
ATGAAGTGAGTACGCGCTGTAAAACTCAGTTGACTGAATATGATAAAGGAAGAAGCTGCTACTGTTATGCCACTAAATATTTATTAGCAGTAGCCTATGATATGGCTGAAACTTTAAAAAATGCTGGTTCTCAGCATTATGATGCAGGTCCGTACACCTATATGCATACATTAGTTGATTATCTTTCAAACCTACGTAAGTAAAAAGTTACTTAAAAATAACCTCTTATAATTTCTTCGGGGAAATACCTATTAATATAAGCTGGGAAGTTTTCCGGTAAGCTTCAACTCCCCATTTTCTGTGGTATTCAGGAATCGGTAGGTATGGAATATGACTAGGAATCCCGTCCCAGAATCTGGACAGGTGTAAGAACCACTATTTCTGCGGCTCTCAAAAGAACGGGGTTTTGAAAATGGCGCGCCCGACAGGACTATTCGGCCAAAGGCCTCACCCTACGGGCCGTCGTCGCAAAGCTCCGACGTTCTCCCTCACTTTGCTCGGTCGTCGAACCTGATTTGACCTACGGTCACAGCTTCATATTCCGTAAGACTCGATAAACAAAAAAGGCCCCCTTACTTAAGGGAGCCTTTTGTGTTTATGGCGCGCCCGACAGGAGTCGAACCTGTGACCTTCGCCTCCGGAGGGCGACGCTCTATCCAGCTGAGCTACGGGCGCTAAACTTTTCTGTACCAATTTCTATCTAGGGCTGGTGTTTCGAAGCCGCTACTGCGGCTAATCCAGCTGCCCCCTTGCGGGGATAAACACCCATAGGGCATACAAGCTACGGGCGCATAACGTTTCTGACGAATTAGCCAAAAAGTGCTGCATAGGATACCTGTCTGCCCCTGCTTCGTCTATTGCAGATGATGGTTTTCTCATGGTGGTAGAACCGCTATAATTCAGCATCTTCTAAAATAGCAATTTACGGGCGAGAACCCGTGCAAAATAGTCGGATTTATTGGGCTGGCCCATCGGCGGCGCGGCCTGTGAAGAAATGTTTCGAATTTAAGTTTGTTAGAGGAATAGTGTGATGATGAAAAACGCTAAGCGTACACTGGCCGTGATTCTGGGCCTGTCATTCCTGGGTATGGGAATCGCGTCTGCGATGGATCCTATGGTTGAGAAGGCCACTCTGGAACGCATCAAGCCTGTCGGTACTGTGAACACTGGTGGTGCGGTTGTGATTGCTTCTGGCTCTCGCAGTGGCAAAGAAATTGTCGAGGCGACCTGTGCTGGCTGTCACGCATCTGGTGCACTGGGTGCGCCGAAGATTGGCGTGAAGGCGGACTGGAAAGGTCGTGGTAGCCTGGCTGCGATGACCAAGAGTGCGGCTAAGGGTAAAGGTGCGATGCCCCCCAAGGGCGGTGATTCTTCGCTGTCGAATAAAGAGCTGAAAGACGCGATTGCTTATATGACCAAGTAAGCGACATTTGCATCAAACTTAAAAGGCCGCTTTTTGCGGCCTTTTTTATTGTTGTACTTTTTCCTCCAGCCATTGCATGGCCTCGTCATATTTCCTAAACGTTTGCATATTGATATTTCTGGGCCATATCGCTTCAAGAATGACATTAGGTTTTTTATCATGCAGATATTCGGCTAAATAACGCAGCGACTGGTTACGTCGAAATGATAAGAGTGCATCAAAGGTAAAGGAGTAGGAGTGGGTACGATTGGCCAGCATGCCAGATGGGGCACTGGGTAGATTATTGACAAAGTCTATGAACTCGATGAATTTGTCCTTATTGATTTCAACGCCATCATCAACAATGGCTTCGATGATGCCATTTTCATAATCATACAAGGTGACAAAGCTGAGGCGATACTCTTTCATGCTCTTAAGTATAAGAGCTGAGAAAAAAAGCGAGAGGTAAGCGTGGCTATAATTTGGTTACAGTTTTGTAAATAGATGGGTTAGGTATTGCTTGAACAACTATCTGAGCTGCAACCACACGAATTTATGCCTTTGGCCTTTTGCCATGCTTCACGTCCTTCTTTATACGCTAGCCAGGCGATGATGATGGCTCCGATGGAGTCTATATAACCTATGCCGGTTAGTTCATAGGCGGCACTGGCCGCTAATAAGACGATGGAAAAATGCATGCAGGCACGTGAACAGTGTGCATCGGCAATGATGGCCTGTGAGCCCAACATGGTGCCGACTTTGATCTTGTAATGAATCAGCAGCCACATAAAGGCGATGGAGATGAAGGCAATGATCACACCCCAGAATGTGGTATGCGGCTGATGAGCGCTATATATATTTAAACTCGCGGTGGCCAGCAGTCCGGCAGTTAACAGGAAGAAGGCAAAGGCGGTAATGCGTAGTGCGGTATGTTCAAATCGATCAGGACTTTCATCCGGTTGTGTTTTAAGGCGAATAACCAGGTGCCAGATACCCAGTCCTGAGATGACTTCGACAAAGGAGTCGACACCAAAGCCCAGTAGCGTCAGGGTTTCATCTTCTATGCCAAACCATATCGCAACGATACCTTCTACGATGTTATACAACACCGTGAAGATGGCCAGCATTAACGCCAGGTTTAGCAGTTGCTGACGTGGTTCGGTGTCACTCATATTGTTATCTAGTTAACCTCGCTGTGAGAATAGGCTAAGTAGAGTAATTACACCGACGCTCGCCAGGCCGGCGCTTAACCAGCGCGGATCATTCAGCCAGGGTAATAGGGATGCCTCGATATCCAGTAGCAGTGCCGCTGTGATGATGAGGCCGCTGCCGATGATCGCACGTATCGTACGGCGGTTGGCGCTACGAATCTCATGCTGTATACCATCCAGCGCTGCGGGCTTGATATCGGCGGTAAATTTACCATCGTGTATCTGCTTCAACACACCATGCAATAACAGTGGTACTTCGGGAATGCGTTCCAGTGTGACCGGTGCCTGGCGTTTAAGGTTAGTGAGGAAGGCCTTCGGGCCTACCTGATCCTTCATCCAGTTTTCCAGAAAGGGTTTGGCGGTTTGCCAAAGATCCAGCTGTGGGTAGAGCTGGCGACCCAGGCCTTCAATATTTAACAGGGTCTTCTGTAGCAATACCAGTTGCGGTTGTACTTCCATATTAAAGCGGCGTGCGGTCTGGAACAGACGCACCAGTAAATGACCAAATGATATCTCGCTGAGCGGGCGCTCAAAGATTGGTTCACACACGGTGCGGATAGCCGATTCAAACTCATCCACGCGGGTGTGAGCCGGCACCCAGTTGGACTCTACGTGCAGCTCAGCCACCCGACGGTAGTCGCGCTGGAAGAAGGCGAGAAAGTTCTCTGCCAGGTAGCGCTTGTCTTCCGGGGTGAGGGTACCCATGATGCCAAAGTCCACTGCCATGTAACGGCCATCATCGGCGACGAAGATGTTGCCGGGATGCATATCGGCATGGAAGAAGTTATCGGTAAAGGCCTGGGTGAAAAAGATCTCAACCCCGCGCTCGGCGAGCATCTTCAAGTCGATGCCCCTGGATTTGATCTCTTCTATGTTGCCAACTGGTATGGCGTGGATGCGTTCCATCACCATCACGTCCTTGCGCACGTAGTCCCAGTAGATTTCAGGAATATAGAGCTGGCTGGAATTAAGAAAGTTGCGACGTAGCATCGAGGCATTGGAAGCCTCGCGTACCAGGTCCAGTTCATCAAAGATGGTCTTTTCGTACTCTTCGACGACTTCTACCGGGCGTAAGCGCTTTCCATCGGCCGAGCTATTCTGGATTAGCTCCGCCAGCAAATACATCAGGGCGACATCCGAGCGAATGGTCTTCTCGATGCCAGGACGTAGGACCTTGACCACGACTTCATGACCATCATGCAGGGTTGCTGCATGCACCTGGGCAATGGAGGCAGAAGCCAGCGGTGTCTGGCTGAACTCGGCAAACAGCTCTTCTACCGGCTTACCCAGGCTTTTTTCGATGATCTGTTGTGCTAGCTGGTTGGAAAAAGGCGGGACATTATCCTGTAGCTTGCTTAACTCGTCGGCGATACTGGGTGGTAAAAGGTCGCGCCGAGTGGAAAGGATTTGCCCCAGCTTGACGAAGATCGGCCCCAATGCCTCCAGAGATAGACGGACGCGCTCGCCGATACTGCGTTTACGGTTTAGCCAGTGCCATGG